>SHYO01000180.1 GCA_009692745.1 Chloroflexota bacterium | reverse complement strand
ACCCTGAGTTCCACCAATTAAAGGAGATACATCATGTTCCGCCGAATCACTACGATTCAGGTTGTGCTGGCTTTTGTTTCTTTGTGCTGGTTGTCCGCCCTTAATCCCGGCCAGGCCGCTTACGCCTTCCCATACGACATGTCCTGCCCACCCGCCCCTGCCCAGGTACTCCTCTTTTCCGCCCGCCCCCTCTGGTCGGTCGATAGCAGCGAAATCTACATCGCCAATGCCGACGGTTCCGCTGAGCAGCAGATCCGCATCCCTGAGCTGGGCTTGCCCTACAATAGTTATCCCAAGTGGTCCTGGGACAAAAAGCAGATCATCTTCACCAAACGCCTGAACGAATCCAACCGCAGCTCTGAAGATATCTTCATCATGTGCAACGACGGCAGCAACCTGCGCCGCCTCACCAGTGACAACGCCGCCGATAGCTGGCCCTCCTTCACTGCCGACCCTAACAAAATCCTGGCGGTACACGACTTTGGCCCCTATGGCTCCCCGCAAACCGATATCGTCTACCTGGATATCAACAGCGGCGCCATCGTCGAAAACATCACCGGGGGCATGACCTACACCAACGGCAGTGGCATCCAGTCCAACGAAGGGGATGTGCGCTTCTCCTGGGACGGCACCAAACTGGTCTTCGGCTCCGACCAGAGCGCCCCGACCCCCTTCTACGTCGTCCAGATCTATGTCATGAATGCCGAGGCGCCCCACCAAATCACGCGGGTGTCCTACGACAATTCTTTCGATACGGATGCCTCCCTCTCGCCCGACGGCAAGAGCGTGGTCTTCAGCGGGTACCGCGGCATCACGCCCTACCCACCCTTCCCGGCTACCGGCAATGAGGTCCACGACTGGTACATCTTCAAGGTAGATATCGGAGTGACGCCGTATCGTGAGACCCAGCTTACGCATACCCGCACCGACATCGACCTGGTGCCCTTCTGGCGCCACGATACCAACAAGATCGCTTTCCTCTCGGCGCGCAGTGTGCTGCCCTATGGCTTGGAGATCTTTGAGATGGACCTGGACGGTTCAAATCCGATCATGCTGAACAAAAGTGAATGGCGCAACGAGGAATACCAAGATTGGCGCTAACAGCTTGATTAAACCGGTTGACCGGCATGGTTTACTCCTGCAAAGGGGGCCCATGCCGGTCAATTCTTTCTCTAGCACTATCTGGCCCAAAGCGGCGTCAACACCACTCTGGGTTTCCAGTCTGGCCTTGAATGCTGGCAGTTCACCAGGACGTTGTAGCACAGGTTTGACTTCATCCTCCTTGTGCTCTACCATACAGCCAATACCGTCACATTCCAGGAAAATGATCAGATGCACTCCTCTACCGAACTCGCCTCATCCATGTTCCACATCACCGTCGATGGGGACTCTACCCGACCGTCCTTTGCCGGCCTGGTGCGGGATTTCACCAGCCAGGACCGCCTGGGGGTGATAGTACGCCACTCCCTGGATGGTATTTGGACCAGCGGCCTGATCCTGGCGGCTGTCACGGCGTTCTACGATGAGCAGCGCAAGCATAGCGATAGCTTCTTCATCTATCCGGACTATTTTATCTTCCACGCCGGTTGCCGGTCCGGCTTCTATTCCATGTTCGACGTCTGGCCGGACCACAAGTGGGTTCAGGTTGACGACACCCCTGAAGACATTTTGCGCGCCGTTAACGATCGGGGGGTCAATATTCTGGTATTGCCCGAGCCCGCCTTGTCCACCACCGGCTCACGCGCCCCGGAAATCCAACGCCAGACCCGCAATTCTGCCCTGGGGCGTATTAAAAGCGCCTTCCTTTATAACCCATCCGGTTCCATCAACCTGCCTGACGTGCAGGTAACGAGCAATGCAGTAGTGGAAAGTTACGTCAAAAGCGCCATCGATAAGACCCAGGGTCTAACCGAAGAGCAGCGACAGGCCGTGTATCAGAGGCGACAAGAGGCACTACGCGCCAACCCTGGCGGAAACCCTGTCGAGTCATACCGCTGCCTCGCTCCAGCAGAAGCCATTTCTTTATTATAGATTCTTTCAAACCTCGACAAGGAGCCGACGATGCGTTCAAAGCCCAACGGTCTTCCCTTTTGGTTGGACATTGACCGTCCCACATTTCCCCGGTTGGAAGGGGATCTCACTACCGATATTGCTATCATTGGCGCCGGCATTGCCGGCCTCAAATTGGCCCGCGCCCTGGCCCAGTATGGTTTTAAAACCGTGATCCTGGAGGGCAACCAGGTAGGCGAAGGCGCCTCGGGCCGGAATCAGGGCTCCATCAACCATGGCCCCGGCCTTTCCTATGCCGAATGCACTCATCTCTACTCCCGCCAGACAGCCCGTGACCTTTGGCGCTTGGGTCTGGAAAACCACCGGCTGCTCCGCGCTCAAATTCAAGAATATGAAATCGATTGCGACTACCAGGTCGACGGCATGGTGTCGCTGGCCCGCCGCGACATGCCCGGCTTTGAAGCTACCCTGCGGCAATATCAAACCGATGCCTTAATGCTGCAGGAGGATGGTTTCCACGTCGCCTTCCACAATGAAGCCCAGGCTATCCAAAGAGGCGGCAGTCCCTTGTACGCCGGGGCCTTGGAATACCTGGATGACGGCCAATTTCATTCGGGCAAGTATATCGTTGGTTTAGCCCAGGGCGTGGCGCGCGACAAGCATATTTCACTATACGAATACTCCCGTGTCCGCTCCATTACACCTGACGGTTCTTCTTCCCCCAGCGCGGCGGTTCGCATTGTAACCGACCATGGCAATGTCACTACCCCGCACGTCTTTTTAGCAACCAATGCCCTGGTGCCCCAGTTTGTACCCTCCCTAGAACCTGGGCTGCGGGCTGAGCGTGGCCAGGCATTTGTCACAGAACTTCTAGCCGAGCGACCCTGTACCGGCAGCTTCGGCACCGCTATGGCCTGGTGGCGCGAGATCATCGAGCCCGGCGGCCGTTTCCGCCTACTCTTCGGTGGGGGCCGCAAGCGGGAAGAGCCAGACAGCCTCTTCCCCCAGTACAATCGGGCCGGACAGCCCCACCCGAAGTTGGAGCCGGAAGGCTTTAGCCCATCAGAGACCCACCAGCACCGCCTGGATGTGGAATTTAACAAGCTTTTCCCGCACCTCTCCGGTGTCCACATCACCCACCGCTGGGGCGGGTTGCAATGCTTCACCGCCGACGAATTGCCCATGGTAGGCGTTTTCGATCCCGCCCGCCATCTCCACGGCATGGCCGGTTTCTCCGGCCGGGGCAACTGTTGGTCCGATGTCGGCGCCGCCTATCTGGCCGGGCAAGTCGCCGGCAGCTCCAGTCCCATCGAGCGGGAGTACGGCGCCTTGATGCGCACATTAATGGCCGTCGGCCGGCCCCAAGCCACCTGGCCTGCCTGGTCCAGCCCTTATGATGAATAATCCAGATCGCAACATCTTACGTTAATAAGGAATGTTTATGAAAAACCGCCCTATCCCCCATACCTCCCTGGAAGTCTCCCCCATCTGCCTGGGCACCATGACTTTCGGTACCCCGGTGGCCGAACCCGAAGCCGTACGCATGGTCCACTGGGCTACGGACCAGGGCATCAACTTCATCGACACGGCGAATGTCTATGAGGGATATCAGCGCTTTCTGGGCTCGGCAGGAGGGGTCGCCGAAGAAATTCTGGGTAAAGCTCTGGCCGGTCGCCGGCAGCAGGTTGTGCTGGCCACGAAAGTGGGAAACCCCAACGGTCCTGGGCCCGATGACCGCGGGTTAGGCCACACCCATATCCTGCGCGAGTGTGATCGCAGCCTGGCCCGCTTGAAAACTGATAGTATCGACATCTATTACATGCACCGGCCGGACCCTCAGACGCCCATCGCCACATCCATCGCGAGCTTCGCCGAGCTGATCAAAGCCGGCAAAGTCCGTCATTGGGGGCTGTCGAACTTCGATGCTAGTCAGACCCGGGAAATCCTCACGCTTTGCGACAGCCACGGCTGGCCGCGCCCTGTCATGCACCAACCTCCTTACAGCCTGTTGCAGCGTCAAATCGAAGTAGACTTGCTGCCCCTTTGTCGCCAGGAGCAGATCGCCGTCGTCCCCTACCAGGTGCTGCAAAGCGGCTTGCTCACCGGCAAATATCAGCAATCCGCCGAGTTGCCGCCCGATTCCCGGGCTGCCGAAAAACCCGAATGGCTACCACAGCTTAAAATCCAGCAAACCAGGGATCAGCTTCACGCCCTGGAAAGTCAAGCCCAGGCCGCCGGACTGAATCTCTATACCTATACCATCAAGACCACTATCGCCACCCCGGGCATTACCAGCATCATTCTAGGTGTTAAAAATATTGGCCAGGTGGAGAGCGCCATTCGAGCATTAGCAGCCACAGGTATATAATTAGAGCCAACCATTTAACTGTTTGGTCAAAAGCTGAATGCAGATAGAAATCACAAATGTAGAAAAGATGGCCCGTCTGCGCTGGGCTATTCTGGCCGGCGCGACCAATTCCGTATTCGTATCCTTCACTTTCTTCGGCCCAGTCTTCATCCTCTTCGTGAGCCAACTGGGATTTACGAAGACGCAGATCGGCTTCCTCTTTTCTTTATTCCCCTTTTTTGGCCTGATTGCACCCTTTATCGCGCCGCGGGTCGCCAGGTTCGGTTACAAACGCACCTATCTGACTTTCTGGGGCGCGCGCAAAGTCGTGGCGTTCTTCCTTATCTTTACACCCTGGGTCTTTCGTACCTTTGGCTCTGCCACGACCCTGATCTACATCGCCAGTATCATCCTCATATTCGCAGTCTGCCGGGCGATTGCCGAAACCGGCATCTACCCGTGGGAACAGGAATTCGTTCCAAGCGCTGTACGCGGCAAATACGCGGCAATGAACAATATCTTTTCAACTTTAACCAACTTGTTTGCTTTAGCCATAGCCGGCATTGTAATTCAGCGCACCAGCGGCTTTGATGGTTTTAGATGGCTTATTGCCGCCGGAGTGATCTTCGGCTTCACCTCGGTGTGGGCTTCCTCCTTCGTTCCCGGAGGGGCGGCCGTTAAGAATTCCCAGGACCAAAACACCAGTCACAAAGAAATGAGAGCGGCGCTGCGGGATAAGAACTTTTTACTTTACCTGGCCGGCGCTGCGCTGGTCATTATCGGCACCAATCCATTGAGTTCTTTTCTACCCCTCTTTATGCAGGAGAACGTGGAGCTAAGCGCCGGCAATGTCGTACTGCTCCAAACAGGGACCGTTTTAGGCGGATTGCTATCCAGCTATATCTGGGGCTGGGCCGCGGACCGCTACAGCAGTAAACCGGTCGCGCTCTCGGGCTTGTCTCTACTGGCACTCCTGCCTATCTGTTGGATCATCATGCCCCGCTCCAGTCCCTGGAACCTTTACGCTGCGATGGGCATCGCCGTCGTCCAGGGATTGGCCAGTATGGGGTGGAATATTGGCTCCTCCCGCCTGCTCTTCGTCAATGTCGTCCCTCCCCTGAAAAAGTCCGGATATATGGCCCTTTACTACGCCTGGATTGGGATCGTCGGTGGCATAAGCCAAATTTCTGCTGGTGGCATCCTGGACTCAGCCAAAGGACTCTCAGGCCACATCTTCTTTCTGAATATCGATCAATATTTCATTCTATTTGCCGCCGGGTTGATTCTGCCCATCCTGGGCATCCTCTTCCTCAGAGAAATACACACTGAAGGCACCCTATCTCTGACAGCCTTTGCCGCTGTCTTTCTGCGCGGCAATCCCCTGCAGGCCCTGGAATCTTCCATGCGCTACCACAGAGCGCGAGATGAACGCACCATAGTCTCCATGACAGAGCGCCTGGGAGAGGCTAAGAGTCCCCTGGTAATAGACGAGCTGCTTGAAGCCCTGGAAGATCCTCGCTTCAATGTGCGTTTTGAGGCCATCCTTTCCGCGACCCGCCTGAGGCGGGACGGCCGGATCGTAGCCGCCTTGATGCGCATCTTACAAGGCAACGATCAATCATTGAGCTCTCTCGCCGCCTGGGCTCTAGGGCGCAGCGGAGATAAACAGGCCATCGCTCTGCTGCAGGATGCGCTGCTATCGGAATCACCCGATCTCCGCGCCTCCGCCGCCAGAGCCCTTGGCAGCCTGGACGACAAGGGCAGCCTGGCCTGGCTGGAAGCGCAAATCGATCGTGAATCTAATAACAGTGTCCGTGTGGCCTATGCTTCGGTCTTGGGTAAACTGCGCGTTCTCTCCTCGACCGAAAAACTCCTCTGGCTGCTGCAAGCCCAGGAAAACGGTGAATCCCGTAACGAGGTAGCCCTGGCCCTGGCTCGCATGGATGGCGATGAACACTACTTCGTCACCCTCTGGAAACAAACCCGCGCCGAACCCGGCACAGGCTTCTCTCTGGCAGTCACGGATATTAATAGGAAGGTTGGCCAGCAGTGGCCCGCCAACCGGGACCTCCAGCGCTCCTTTGAGGATTCTTCGCTGGCCTTTGCCCATGGCGATCTGGAAAGCGGTATACAACTCTTGCTACAAGGGATCGCTGAGCTGCCACAAGACAGATTTACTGGGGCAGGCGATGCCATCCTGGCCGAATGCGATATCCGCCTGGGTGAATGGGGTTCCAACCGCATTGAGTATCTACTCTTATGTTTGCACACCCTGCATACAGGGTTAGATGCATTTCACAACCATGCTACACCACCCACCACCACATTGAATAGGAGATGATTTCGATGGCTATCACAAGATTGGGCACTACAGACGGTTATGCCATGCCGGCCCACCGGGCCTACTATCCTCCCTTGCCGACCATTTACCGCAACGTCGGCTTTCAACTTGTTTATTTCCGCGCCGACCCGGCGCGGTTGCGCCATTTCCTGCCGGAACCCATGGAACCATCCGACGACGGTCTTTGCGTTGCAATTGGCATCAATGTCCCTTATTCTTCCCACTACGGGCCGTTCCATGAAGCCGGTGTAGAAATCAAGGTGAATTTTCAAGGACAATCGGGATTCTTCAACTCTCACCTCTACCTGGACAATGTCCCCGCTATCTGCTCGGGACGCGAACGGTGGGGCGCCCCTAAGGAGTATGCCGTCGTCACGTGGGAAGAGCACAATAATCTCTTGGTCTGCTCCACTATAAAAGACGGCATCAACATCATGACCATCTCCTCAGATCTTGGCGAGCCAGCCCAACCGGAAGAGGTTATCCCCGTCTTTCCCAGCTACCGCCTCAAGCTCATTCCCCGTGCTGATGGCCCCGGCGCGGCTATTAAGCAGATTGTGACGGCTGCCCCGGAAGAGTACGTATCCCATATGCTGCACCGCTGCAGCGGGACCGTAACCTTCGGCGGCAGCGCCAACAGCGACCTCCGGCCCTTCGGTCCGATCGAAGAAATCGCGGCTTTTTATGAGATTGCCAGTTACAAGGAAACTTATGGTACAATAGTCTATGATTATCTGACTGCCATCGAATAAACAGATAGGATATCATGTTAAATTTACCCTTCGATCAGCCCGGCCGCTTCTACCGCGGGAATCTCCATACCCACTCCAACCGCTCCGATGGGATCTTGCCCCCGGCTGCCGTCATCGCCGCTTACCGGGATGAGGGATATGATTTTATCGCCTTGACCGATCATTTTTCGGAAAGGTATAACTTCCCTATCACCGATACGCGAGAATTTCGCACTGCAACCTTCACCACGATTCTAGGCGCCGAATTGCATGCCCCTCAGACTGAAATTGGGGAACTGTGGCATATTCTCGCCGCTGGTCTGCCTTTGGATTTTGCCCCCACTGGCTCCAACGAAACCGGGCCGGAGTTGGCAGCCCGCGCGGCCTCAGCCGGAGCCTTCATCGGCCTGGCCCACCCGGCCTGGTATAGCCTCACCTTGCAGGATATGCTTTCTATTAACGCCGCCCACGCGGTTGAGACCTACAACGCAACCACCAGGCATCATAACGACCGAGGGGATAGTTGGCACATCAGCGATATGCTTTCAGCCCGCGGCAAGCGCCTCACAGCCTATGCCGCCGATGACGCCCACTTCTCGACCCGGCCCGACCGCTTCGGCGGCTGGGTTCAAGTGCGCGCCCCTGCCCTGGATCCTGCCAGCTTACTGGCTTCCCTCAAGGCAGGCTATTTCTATTCCAGCCAGGGACCGGAGATTCACAATATCGCCATCTCAGGACAAACGCTTACCGTCTCCTGTTCTCCCGCCCAGGCTGTTTTTGTGTCAGGAAGAGGTTCGAAAGCGCGCTCTCGCTTGGGTGAGCAGATCACTGAAAGTGAGTTTCCTATAGAGCTATTCAAGGAAACCTATTGCCGGGTCACGGTGGTGGATAACCGGGGCAAGCGCGCCTGGTCCAACCCCATCTGGCTGGCCTGAAAACAAAGTTGTCAGATTTAATCCTAAACAGGATACTTGTATATCGCCAAATTGAAAGGAGAAGTTAAGCCAATGCCTGCACTTTCCCAGTCTAGCATAGATCAATTCCACCGGGAAGGGTACCTGGTCGTCAAAGGATTACTCGACCCGCAGACCGACCTGCAACCTCTGGTCGATGAGTATGATGCCTTATTGGATTCCCTGGCCGATAAGTGGTATGCCGAAGGAAAGCTCTCCTCCACCTTCCGCGATCTGCCCTTCGGCCAGAAACTGACCCACATCATGGTTGAATCAGGTCAAGCCTACTACCAGCATTTCGATATCTCCCTCCCTCAAACCGGTGTCCAGGCCGATACCCCGATGCACCTGGGACCGGCCGTCTTTCGCCTCCTCAGCAACCCTAAGGTACTGGATGTCGCCGAGTGCTTTGTGGGACATGAAATCTACTCTAACCCGGTGCAGCATGTCCGCATCAAGCCACCCCAACGCCTGGTCCCGGCGAACATGGACAATGCCCTGGTCACGGTTACCGACTGGCACCAGGATACAGGCGTCGTGCTGCCTGAGGCCGATGAAACCAACATGCTTACCGTTTGGCTACCGATTACCGAGGCTACGGTGGAGAACGGCTGCTTGAGAGTCGTACCGCGCAGTCACAGTGGAGAGTTGCTCAAGCATTGTCCCGTCGACGGCAAGAGCAAACAAGTCCACATCCCCACGGAACTTCTCAGCTCCAACCAGATTCCCGTACCTATGCAACCGGGCGATGTGCTCTTTTTGAACCGCCTGACAGTCCATAGCTCCTTACCCAATATTAGCAACGACATTCGCTGGAGCTACGATTTGCGCTACAATCCTACTGGCGAACCCACCGGGCGTCCCTGGTTCCCTGGCTTCGTAGCCCGCAGTCAGACCCATCCGGAGACCGTCATCTCTGATCCACAAGAATGGGCCCAACTCTGGCTCGCTGCCCGCGATACTCTCTCCCGCCGCGAGAACCCGGTCTTCAACCGCTGGGATGCGACAGACCCGGTCTGCGCCTGATGCAGTCTACCCGTAGGGGCGTATAGCCGTACGCCCCATACGCATCAACTTAAGGAATAGACAAAAGGAAGCTAATTTGGCATGATATAGGTGTGAACGCAATTCCATACCAAAGGAGCTTCCCATGGACAGTATACCACAAGTGGCGGCCGCAATCCATACGATCCTGACCACGGTAGC
>SHYO01000179.1 GCA_009692745.1 Chloroflexota bacterium | reverse complement strand
ACGGTACATTCCAACTCGTTTGGTGCTGGCACTACATATGACATCGCGGGGCTTGGTTCGATGGCGAACGAGGCTAATTTGTGTTTCAGCGACTTCGCTATAGCCAGTCGACAGGCTTAATCGAGACTGGCGAAAACACAACACTCGAGCACTTAACTGCCCCCCTACTCCGGCCCGGGGATCGCGCCGACCTGTTGCAGCAAGCTCAGCATATCAAAGTTGAACCATGACTCTACGATCTTGCCTTCGGCGAAACGCGTCACATTGACACCTGTCACCCTCACTGCCTTGCCAGTGGGAGGCATGCCCATTAGCGGACCAGTGTGAGTGGCGCTCGCAATCCAGCGGGTGGCAACTCTGTCTCCTTCGGCGATCTGATCCGCAATAGTGATGTTCCAACCACTAAAGCCGCCGCCGAAGACACTGGCGACCATTTTCAGGCCTTCCGGCCCGTTGGGCCAGCCACCGGGAGGTGCGTGAGGGTCATGAATGATGTGGTTGGCAGCGAAAATCTCGTCGGCAACGGCCAGTTGCCCTTGGGTTATGATGTCAAGGAACCAACGGCGGGCAGTGGCCTTATTCTGTTCGGTTGACATGAGATATTCTCCTTCCTTGCGCGAATGGGGTACACTTCGGAACAAGTCTCACGAACGGTTGCGGGTTAAGCGATGTAAGAACAGGTCAGGTCTTTTGGCTTATAGACGCTCCTCCTTTCGATAGCTACGGCGACTTTGGCAGCGAGCCGCCTAACGTTTGACATGAGCGGCACACAACGGCGGCACCGCCCTTGACGGAGCGCGCAATTGTGCCCCGCCGTTGTGTGTCCGTTCGATGGAAGGGTTAGCCCGCGTCTTTCTGTTCAAAGGCAATGAGGTTTCCATCGGGATCTTTGGCCACAAACCAGCGAGTACCCCAGTGTGTGCGTTCCGGCGGGAACAGCGCAACCCCTGAACTTGCAAGCTCGGCGTAGCGTTGATCGATGTTTTCCACCAAGAGGTGCATGGTTGGACGAGTGCCGTTGATTCCGTGGGTTTTCGACTTGTCTTCCGCCGGGTGCGACTCAGCCAGGACGATGCTCATTGCACCCGAACTCAGCGATGCGCCTTTTGGTTCTCCGCCTTCGCCCCAGGAGAACATGACTTTCCAACCAAGCGCATCTCGGTAGAACGCGAGAGATGCGTCGTATGAGGAGGGCTGGACAAACAAATGGTCGAAGCGATCTAGTGTCATGGGCGGTCTCCGCGGGCTAACTACTTTTTATGTGGAACAATTCCGTCTAACCACTCTAAATGGAGTATTTTACGGAAATCGCTCCATATCTTTGGTCAATTATACTTCATTCACGATTTTGTTCAAATTCTAGGGCTGCTTTGGGACAGTCACCTATGCAATCCAAAAACTAAAAATTTGGGCGCGTTTGAGGTGTACGCGCAGGCGCAGCGGAGCGCCGGTAGCGGGCAGGGTGGGTGAACCTTGCCAGGTGATGGGTTGGGCTACGCTGTCCCCGGTAAAAGGGACGCAATCCTGACGCGTGAAGCCGGGGATGGGGTCGCCGGGAGGGTCCAGCAATTCGCAGGCGATGTCGCCGTCGCCGTGCGGGGCGGTAACGCTGGCGTTGATGTAAAGGGTCGACTCACCGGACTTGCTGGTTTCCCATTGGAAGGGTTGTGTGGTCAGCGATCCCCCCTTTTCATCCCCTTCGATGGAAACGAAGCCATCGCGCCGCAGTTTGGCCAGGCCGACGGCGCTGGGACGCAGCCGGGGGTAGCCTGCGTCGCGTTCTGGCGGCCAGGAGGCGGCATCCATGTGGGAATGGGGATAGCCGGTATAGTAAATCCAGATCTCGTCGCCCACAAACACAAAGTCGGTGGCGGAGCCGTTGACCATGTTACCATCCCAACTGCCGACCGGTCCTAGCTCAATAAAGGGCAGGCGGTTGCCCACCCGGTGCCAATGGCGTAAGTCGCGGCTGGACGTAAGCTGGATGTGCATGGTGCCATCCTGGTTACCGTAGGGCGAGTGGCCGGAGCTGTCGAACACGCTCACCAGGCCGATATATTGACCTTCGTAAGGATGGACATACATGTTATACCAGTCGGCGGCATACTCGGCGGGACGGTCCACGCTCACCCGGTCGCGGTACAGCAGGTTGCGCCGTGCCGTGTTCTGATCATCGATCTCGTCAGCCATAAAGACCAGCTCGGGGAAGGTCCAGTGGATAAAATCGTCGCTGAAGGAGATGCCCGTGCTGCGGCGGCGCTCCCGCCCGAAAAGCCGTTTGCCTGTACCGGCGTGGACCTTGGGGAAGGCCACGTAGCGCTGGCCATACGGGTCCCACATGGCAGTCGCTTCGTCGCCCGGCTGGAACTGCTTGCCGGTGGGGAAAATGGGCTCCGGGTTGCGCTGCCAACGGATGCCATCCGGCGAGAACAACCCCACCCAGGGGACAGGCCACGCGCCGCGTGATTCGCCCGCCAGCATCTTATAGCGCCGCTGCAGGTCAGGATCCCAGGGCGTATGGATGACGCTGGGCATCGCCATCTCTAGCCCGATCAGGTTGTTGGCCTTCGATCCATCCAGCTCGATCAAGCCCAGCCGGGGGCGCTCCCAGTGGATGCCATCGGTCGAGGTGGCATAGGCCAGGTGGAAAGGATTATTGCCCTTAAACACCGCGATGCAATACCACATCCTGAACTGGCCCGTCTGCGGATCGCGCAGCACCGTGCCGTAGCAGCAGGGCATGAAGTCTTCCCACGCCTCCTGGCGCTGCAGTACGGGGTTCCCCTCGAACTTGGCAGGGGGATGCAGCACCCGCTGCACATTCTCCATCCAGGCGATCATTTCATCATCCAGGAAGAGCTGGCGCTGGCTATTGACTATACGCATGGTGGGAAGCTCCTTCTACGAAATCTTGAAAATACGCCTGGCGTTTTCATAGAGAATTAGCCGTTGCTCACGCGGTCCGAGGCCTGCGTCCAGGTACAGGCCGATAGAGGCGCCGACACTGAGGAACGTCTGATCGGTGCCGAAAAGCAGGCGCTCTGGCCCCAATTCTGCCAGGCAGTCGCGGATGTGATTGTGGCTGGGCTGGCTGGCGCAAAACTCCACATAAATATTGGGCGCGTCCTTCACAATCCTGGCCCAGTTGCCATCCATGCTGTGGGCGTGGATGAGCATCAGGTCCGGGTTCTGCAGCGCCAGATCCCTTTCGGCCAGGGCGTCCCCCGCGGAGGCGGGCTTAAATAGCACCGGCTTGCCGCGCTTAGCGATTTCGGCCACCAGCGCTTTCACCTCCGGGCTGCCGGTCGGGTGGACCGTATGGGTAAGCTCGATCTCGGCGCCGGCAAAGTTGGGCAGCCGGTAGTATTTGTCCATCTCGGTTATGGATTGTTGCAGTTGGTGCGGGTTCAATTCGACATAGCCCAGCAATTCGGGATGTCCGGCGATGCCTTGCGCCAGGTCATGGTTGGCGGCTTCGATGTCATAGCGCATGCCTTCGTAGGAGGAAAGGATGCTACGGGTGATATCGAAACGTTTCATGCGCCGCCGCATACCGCTGCTGTCATACCCTTCATGGGGCACGGGGACACGCCAGAAGCCCAGGTGGGAATGTACGTCGATGATCGGATGGTCGAACTTTTGTGGCTCCAAGTCCTCCAGGGCAGGGCGGCCTTGGAGTTTTTCCGGCGAGATAGATAGCAGCTTCATGGCATTGCCGCCCAGGATGGCGGCTTTATCCTGCTGGGACAAATCCGCTTCCAGCACGGCGTTCAGCGCTTTTTGCATGGGGTGCAACAAGGCGGCCGAGCCGTAGAGCAAGCGCTCTACACCGACTTCCTGGGCCAGCACCTCGTAAGCGCCGACGCTGGCGTGCCAGTTGGTTTCGATATAGACATGCGGATAAGTGCGGGCCACCATCATGACCTCGGCCATGTTGTTGTAGTTCGTGTCACTGAGGATCAGCGACAGACCGTGACCGGCGGTCAGCCGGGCGATATCTTCCGGTTCTACCTTGTTGCCGCTTAATCCGCCCAGCGACAACATCACACAGACACCAGCGCCGCGCAGCTTTTCCAGCACTTTGCGAAAGAAGAGGGAATGGATGGACCAGGTCTGCTCTTCCGGGAAAAAGCGGAAAAGACGGCAGCCGCTTTGCAGGCAGTACTCGATTTCGGCCTCCCACCCCAGGTACTCACGCAAGTCCAGCGTAGCCGCCGGGACCAGGTGCGGATGTGCCCGCGCTGCTGCCAGCGTCTCCCGGTTGCCGGTGCGCGCGTCGTAGGCCACGCCCTTCAAGGAGCAGGTAACCGCCCCGGCAACCCGGTGCGTATCCAACTCTTGCAGCAGGGTTGGCAATGAGAGGTCATAATCGTATTGGATGTGTTTGCCAAACGTGGTATTGATGTCGATAATGTTCATAGGAGAGGAATCCTGTCAAGAAGTTTAAGCGATTGCCACATTGGTAACTTTTTAATGAACCAGACCCTTGGTCTTTAATAGAGGCCCGGCTTACACTAATGCATATTGTTTAGATTGTCAAGAACACCAGGCGTAAAATAACTTGAGCCAAACTTTCACCTATGCATGTGTGCAAGTGTGAAATGCAGTTTCACACATGTTTCACACACACCTGCGCCTGGTTGACGTAAGCAGCCCCCTGCCCTACAATTAGATCTCTCCGAAACGATCGGCGGCGCTTTCTTGGGTTCCTGCAGAGACCAAAGTAATAATCCTGTTTGGGCTCCAATTTGGCTTCCTGGCAAGGGAGATGAAGAGGGATGGATTCACACAGGCACCGTAGCCGTGGGTTACCAAGCACTGTGATCGGCGTTATACTCGCAAGTTCTCTGATATCCGTGCTGGTGGCCACCGCCTACCCGGCCTGGGGGCAGGGGATGGCACACACGATTGCCACCGTCCTGTCTAGCGCCTCCAATGTGGCCTCCTGGTCAAAGATCGTCTACCAACTCAACAACAGCCTATATCTGGCCAATGGCGACGGGAGCAATCCGCTGTTCCTGGCGAGCGGTGGCGCCGCTAGCATGCGGCGCGGCGCCACCCAGGTGGCCTTCGTCGCCGATGAAAATGGCCGCAGCCAGGTTTACCGCATCAATAGCGATGGGAGCGGGCGGCAAAAGTTGAGCAACATCGGCGACGGCAGCGTCGACACCCCGGCCTGGTCGCCGGACGGGCAACGCATCGCCTATGCCTGGCGGCGCACGCGCAGCGATATTTGGCTGATGCAGGCCGATGGCTCCGGTGCCCGCCGCGTGATCTACAGCGGGTCGGACAGCCTGGATCCGGCCTGGTCGCTCGATGGGCAAAAGATCGCCTATGTCTCTACCGGTGGCGGCACCAACCTGTTAAGCAGCAGTAATCCCGATGGCACCAATCTCACCATCCTGACCGCTGCCGCGAACCTGCGCCGCCCCCGTTGGTCACCGGATGGCAAGTCAATTCTGTTCGACGCCCTGGATGACAACCAGCAACAGAGCCTTTATCTGCTGAATTTAAGCAGCGGCGAGAGCGGGCTGCTGCTGGCCGCGCCCTGCTGCCGCTCCGGCGGCCTGGCCACAGATATGTGGGCCGGCAGTTGGGCGCCGGACGGCAATAGCGTGGCCTATACCCTGACGCAGTGGAATGATGCCGGCCGGACCAGCGCCGGTCAGCGGGAAATCCGGCAGCTCTCCTTGGCGGATCACCTTAGCCAGGGCCTGGTCAGCCGCGAAGGGGGCCCACTACTGCCTGACTGGCAATCCAGTGACCTGGCGCCACCGCTGGTGCGCATCTCCGCGCTGCCGGACTTCAGCCGTAACCCACTGCAGGTGCTGTGGCTGGCCAACGACCAGGGGGGCGCCGGGCTGGCCGGCTACGAAATCCAGATCCGCGCCAATGGCGGCCCCTGGCAAAGCTGGGATAGCGCCGGACTGGCTTCTGCCACGGCAGTTACCCAGGTTGTAGGAGCGGCCGTGGAAGTGCGGATTCGTGCCCGCGACCAGGCCGGCAATCTCTCCCCCTTTGTCACCGCGCCCAACGCCAGCCGCATCTATGATCTGCGCCTCCACGGGCGGGCGCTGGATAACCGGGGGCAGACTTTGCCCACCAGTGGCGTAGCGCTGGATAGCGGCGGCTTAGGGTTGACTGCCAATACGGCAGATGGCAGCTTCACCGTGTACGGCGTACGACAGCAACACCAATCCCTGATCGCGCCGCATCTCAGCGCCTTCGGCACGCCCGATACGTTGCCGCTACCGGAGGGCGCCTTAGAAGTGGGGGCCCAGGTACTGATGCCGCCGGCCACCACTGTGATCGGCAACGGCGCCTTTGAAAGTGGCCGCTTAACACCCTGGGTAGCCGGCGGCGACGTATTGCCTGACGTCAGCACTGCCTTCCGCCACAGTGGCCTGGGGGCGGTGCGCCTGGGCAAGACCGGCGTGGCAGACCTGTTCTTGGGCGGCAGCGGCCAGGTTGGCGCCCCGGCCATGGCAGTCGATCCCCAAAGCCGGCTGCACGTGGCCTGGCTGGAAAAGTCCGGCAGCGAAATCCATATCAAATATATCATCCGCTACCCTGGCAGCGGCAATACCGGCGCTACCTGGAGTACTGTGGTCGACCTGGGACCGGTGAATGCCCAGGGCGGCTTACTGTTGGGCGCCATGCGCGATGGGGTTTTCCTGGGCTGGATGGATAACCAGGCGCAATGCCTTTATCTGCGGCGCAGCGATAGCCTGGAACGCACCTGCCTGGCAAGTCCGGGTCCGGCCCAGGGGTATGCCGCCATGAGCAGCGGGCCGGACGGCAACTTGCATGTCGTCTGGCCGGCGGGCACGCCGCCTACGGCAGGGCTCTTCCATGCCGAGCGCGCCCAAGGGGGCGGCTGGTCAGTGCCCGACCCAGTCTACCAGCAAAGTACCCTCACCGTGGGCACGCCGGCATATACCATCGGGCCCGACAGCAGTATGCACGTGGTCATCGCGCCAGGGATTGCAGTAGATGGCAACTCCCAACCCTTACTCTACCTCAGCAAAGCGGCGGGAGCGGACTGGTCCACCGCTATGCCCCTCGGCGCCGAGAGTGGCAGAGAGGCGCACCTCAGCAGCACCTTCAACGGCGGATTGCATCTGGTTTATGTCAAACAGAATCAGCCCGGGGGTGGCTGGCGGTACGCCTATATGACCAGGCCGAACAATGGCGCCTGGAGCCAGCCGGAGGAGCTGGGGCCCGCTCTGCTGCAGAATAGTACTGCCGCCCTGGTAAGTACAGGGGACGGCGCCTTGCACCTGATCGGCGGGACACCGGATGGCCTGGTTTACCGCTCGCGCCAGGGCGGCGCCTGGGGATCGCCCCTGGTGCTGAGTCCCATGGTGGGGGACAGCCTGGACAAGGCGGCGGGCGCGCTAGCTGTCGATGCGCCATCACACCTTTTCCTGCTATGGCCGGCCCCCACCGAGGGCGCCGCCGCCCAGGCAGCGCATAGCCGGTTGGGCTTCGCCGATGGTAGCCGGCTGTTCGGCAGCTTCAGCTCCAAAATCTCACAGCAGGTGACCATCCCAGCCGGCATGCAGGCCCCCACGCTGGCCTTTATGGCACGCCTAGCGCCGGGGAGTGACGGCATGCTGCGCGCTTTCATCAATGGCACACCGGTGGTAAGCCTGACTTCCGGCGCTGCAGAGGACTGGCAAATGGCCTGGGCCGATCTGACGCCTTACCAGGGCCAGACCGCCAACCTGAGCTTCGTGCTGGAAAAACCCAACGGCTCCGGCGGCGCAAACCCGGCGCAGGTGACAGCTTACCTGGATGAGGTCAGCCTCGGTCCAGCCCTGGCCCTGCTGTCCCTCAAACTTTCCGGTCCGATTGCCGCCCAGCCCGGTGCGAGCCTGAGCTTCTCCCTGGCCTATGAGAATAAGGGGGGGATAGCGGCCAAAGGGGTGCAAATCTCGTTCCAGCCGGCGACGGGGTTATTCTACCAGCATGCCGATCCGTCGCCTACCAGGATAACGGGGAATAGCCTGATTTGGGAGTTTAGCCAGATGGCGCCTGGCGCAGGGGGAAACATTGAGATAGATATGGGGTTGGATAGCGGCGTGGCCCGGCTCAGCAAGCTCACCTCTCAGGGCAGCATTACCACCGAGAGCCTGAGCGCCGATGTCTACCCCACTGTAACCTATGGGGAGATCGTTGTGGGCAGCCGGGTTTTCCTGCCCTGGGGTGGCAAGCGCAGCCCATAAACCGAACTTCAGCCGCGATGGGCGGGGGGCGGGATATATCTTTCCGCCGGATCAAGCAGAGCGGCGCGCTCCAGCCAGGCACTAGCGGCAGCCTCGTCCCCGCGCGCCAGGGCCAACCAGGCCCAGCATGAAAGGGCGCGGGGGATGCCATGCCCGCGGGCTGGGAGCATTTCCAGGTGCGCCTGGGCCGCGAGGATATCGCCCATGTTGAGCTCCACCTGCGCTAGCAAAAGGCGGGTGCCCACTTGCCAGCCGGTGGATGGCTCAGCGGCCAACGCGCGCTGCAACTGCGCTACCGCCCCAGCCAAATCGCCGGCTTCCAGGTAAAGCGCGGCCAAAGCATGGATGGCAGGCAGTGTAGTAGAAGTAGCCAGCGCCCCCAGCAATAGCTCTGGGGAGGCTGCCGCACCCGCTTCGCCGCTGCGGTGAAATACCCAGCGCCGCCAGATTCCATCGGCCAGGCAGAATTCACCTTCGTTGCGCAGGAAGTAGACCAGGTTATGGAGCTGTTGCTGTGGATAGCCATACAGTTGCAGGAAGCGCTCGTCGGCGATGAGCTGGCGTAAATTGCGCAAAAAGCCGGCCATCACCGGATAGCGCATCAATTCCCGCGCGGAGCGAAATCGGCCCTGGAAAATTAAGAATAGTGCCAAAGTTCCCCAAGCCGCCGCCGGCCAGGTTAGCGTCGTGGTCTGAGGTTGCCGCTTGCCACTCTCGGGCTGCAGCGGGTCGCCGGGGGTATGGTGCGCCTCCAGCGCCCGCCGGAAGAAGCCCACCGCGCCTCCCTGGTCGTCCCCCAGCAGCCCCAGGGCGATACCGGCTTCTAGTGCGCCGCCATCCCATCTGTGGCGCAACTCCACGATAGCCGGGTCGCCGAAGCGGCGCACCGCCTGGTCCAGCCGGTCCATACCCTGAAAGATTTGCCCATGGCGTAAGCAGAGCAGGGAGGCCTCCAGGCGACTCTCCTGGTTACCCGGGTCCTGGACGATGACCCGCTGCAAAAGTTGATCGGCAGTGGCAAAACCCTGTACCGGCTCGACGTATTTCCGGATATATCCCAGATAACGCGTGATGCGCTCTTGCAATGTGACTTCGCGCTCCTGCACCTCTTCCAGCAGCCACAACAATTCCGGATCCTGTGGGTCGCTGCGCAAGGCCCAGCGCACCGAAGCCTCGGCGCTGCGCAGTTGCCCTTGCCCTATTTGTAGCCGTACGTACAGGCGCAGGAGTCCCCGGTCATGGGGACGCAGCCGGTTCTGGGCCTCCACGGCGGCGAGAGCAGCCACGGGATCATATTGGGCCGCCAGCGCCAGTTCATGGAGCGCCCTTTCCGATTGGCGCTGCTCATACAGTAGTCTGATATAGTCCAACCGGGCCTGGGTAAAGGCGGGCGCTTTACGGAGGGCCAGGCGCAGCATATTCTGGGTCTGCTCTATTTTGCCGGCCGGCCAGAGTTCGGCGACGGCCTGAAACCAGAGAGACGCCGCTTCCAGCGGCACGTCCGCCGGAATCTCGGGCAGCGAGAGCAGGCTATCAGATATGACCTCCGCGGCGACCTGCTTCTCCAGCAGCAGTAGCAGGACAGCGGGTGAGGCGCTTTTACTACTGATCTCTGCGGACCCGATGCCTTCCAAGA
>SHYO01000009.1 GCA_009692745.1 Chloroflexota bacterium | reverse complement strand
CTGTGCCAAAGGTCTCGCAGCACTGCGGGAGGCCCTGCAGGATGTGCAGCGCACTCAACAAGCCGGCTGTCGTATGAACAAACGCAAAAAGCATCCCAACACCTATCAGTTATTATTCGACTCTTCTTAGCTTGATGCGTATGGGGCGCGGTCACCGCGCCCTTACGCCAAACATTCAAACTATTATTGAAAGACCACTGGTTTCAGCAACCTTTAGGGAGCCTTGACCACAGTTTTGTAAAACTCGGTAGCTGTCGGATTGGCAACGTAACCGGAAATTTTTTTGGAGAACAGCAGCGGCGGCGTTGTATGGCTGACCGGCATGCGCGAATAGTCGTTAAAGATGATAGTCCCAGCCTGTTTGTACAAATCTTCACGCGCCTTGGTGTCGATGGTACCCTGGGCCTTGGACAGCAAATCCTCTAAAGTCTTATTCTTGTAACCCAGGCGGGTGAAGGTGATATCACTGGCGCCGGTATAGAAGGTGAGCAGGAAGTTGCCGGTATCCCCGTTGTCCCCTGTCCAACCGAGCATAGACATAGCAAACTTGCCATCGCGCTCGTCGGTCTTGTACTGGCCCCAGTCTTCAGTTTTCAGATTGGCCGTAATCCCCACCTTGGCCAGGTCTGCCGCCATAGATTCGGCGATGGCCTTAGGATTGGGGTAATAGGGACGGCTGACGGGCATGTACCACAGGTCGATGGTGGCTTTTTCGGCGCCGGCCTCCTTCAGCAGAGACTTAGCCTTCTCCGGGTCATAAGGCAGCGGTTTGACATCGGGGTTGTAGCCCAACAAGCTTTGCGGGATCAACTGACTGGCCAGGACGCCGATACCGCCAAAGTGGGCATCGATGATGGCCTGGCGGTTGATGGCGTAGCCGATGGCCTGGCGCACCTTCACGTTGTCCAGCGGCTTAACCTTCTGGTTGAAATTGACATAGCCGATGTTCAAGCTCGGGCGCAGGATGACCTGCAGATTCTGATCGCTCTTGGCGGCCTTGGCGTCGTCCACGTTGGCGCCTTCCATACCGTCACAGTCACCAGCCTTGAGCGCCAGGAAACGGGCCGAGTTATCTTTGATAGCGCGGCGGATTACCTTATCAATCTTCACCGGGGTGGCCGAGGCGCCCCACCAATCCGGGTACTTCTCCAGGGTGACATGGTCATCCTTCACCCACTCGACAAACTTAAAGGGGCCGGTGCCTACCGGGTTCTTGAAGATATCGGTCTTGTACTTGTCCATAGCGGCCGGGCTGACGATGCCATTGGAGAACAGCGCCATGTTGAGCAGGAAGGCCGCATCAGGGGATGAGAGCACAAACTTGACCGTGTTATCATCCACCTTCTGAATGTCCTTCATGACAGCGTCTTTGCCGCCCTTGAAGCCCCACCCGATGACCTCATTCCAATATTCCCAGTTCAACGAGGCATAGTCTTTGGTATGATAGGGGTTAGCGGGGTCCCACTGCTTGTTGTAGTTCGCCAGGACCGCATCGGCATTAAACGGGGTGCCATCGTGGAACTTGACGCCTTTGCGCAAGCTAAAGGTCCACTCTTTGCCATCTGCGCTGGTAGTCCACTTTTCAGCCAGGGCCGGATGCACATTGGTGGTGGCGCCGTCGAATTCCACCAGGGTCTCAAAGATTTGCTCGGTGGTCGCTGCGCTGATACCGTCATCGATATCGGCTGGGTCCAGCTTGACCACATCACCCTGGGCACAGAATACAAACGTCGCCGGCTTGGCGTTGGCGGCGGGCGCCGCCGGTGCGTTGGTAGCTGCCGGGGCAGCAGGCGCAGCCGGGGCTTTGGTCGGCTGTTGCGCCGCCGGAGTGGCGGTGGCGCCGCAAGCGGCCAAAGCTAGAACGAGGATTACACTAGCAACTACGGAGATCAAAACTGGTCGCGTCAGAAACTTCTCACGGTTCATTCTTTCTCCTCCATAAGTACCGAATTTCTTTCATTACACCTGGCGGATGTGCCAGGTGTTAACATACCTATTGGGAGTCAAAGCAAGCCAACGGTTTCTACTCAGTTGTCCGGGACACCTAATAGTTATGTCAGGCCCATTATATGCCAACATTTCTTTACTATACAAATCTGCCATTTAGCGCCAAAGGTAATGAATTGTTCAGCCCAGCGCCAGGGGGAACCTAAGCTCGGCAACCGTCCGCCAGGATAGGTGAAGCCGGTTATGTCCTATTATACAGACAGTAGCGGAGGTTTGGCAAAGCAGAATTCCGCTGGAGTTATGGGCGCGGAATCACAAAAACCTCAACTTCGTCGATAACAATATCCTCCTGGGCGGCAGGGTCACTATTGAGGAGCTGCACCGTGAGCCGATTTTCACCGAAAACAGCAGGTGGCGCGGTCAGGGTAAACCAGTGCGTACAGAAGGGTGGTTCGTGGGGAGTGCGCACATCTAAACGGACCTCGTCGCACCTGGATTTGATGGCCTTAGCCGGAATAGCGGTACCATTGATCTGCACGGCCACCTGGTCGGCCTTCGTCATGTGGTAGCCACGGAACAGGAGCATGGCTGTCTGTGCCTGGCTCAGGTCTTCATTGAGGCGGAAGATATATTCCCCCTGATCGTGGGGAACTCCCCGCTGCAGCACAATTTTCTGGGCCTTAACTGCGCCGGTTGAGGCTCTATCCGGACCGAAGCCGGTAAATTCGCCCCAGGTCGGATCGAAGATATAGTGGCGCTGCCCTTGCAAAATACGCTCAGGATGGCGCAGCTCGTGAAAGTCGTGCATCGCCATGGGATAGAACGGCGCATGGGCGCCGCCGCTGGCGTGCATGATTTCGAAATGGTTGTAAACCGATACGCCATCAGCCCCTGCGCCATAAAAATTCTGGGACAGGGCGCGGCGGTTGTCTTGCGTCATAGGCACCTGGTTCAGGCGCTTGCGTGATCGCCAACTGCTCCAGGGCAGGATAGAAGGGTAGAGCATACAGTTTGAAGCGCGGGTTAACGCAGCAAATTCCTGATAGGGGGCATTGAAATCGGCGTACATCACGTCGGCCGGACAGATATAGTCGATTAATCCCGCGCCAATCCAGGTAGGCACATCCAGCCCCAGATCCTGGCACTCGGCAACGGTGGAGAAGACGTGCGCTCCCAGCAGCAATTTCTTGCCCTTCTGTTTTCCCACCTCATCCAGCATACCACGAATCCGCTGGACCAGCTCGGTCATAACCGGCTGCCGTTCGCGCCCGGCGCGATAGGGGAAATAGTAATGATCCCGGAAGCACATTTCCAGCCCCTCCACGTCGAAACGCTGCGCTACCTCGGTCATGACCGTGAGGAGAAAATCGCGCACCTCTTTGAAGCTGAAATCGAGGGGTGAGCCCAGTCTGTAAAAGTCACCGGGAGGCATCTGCTGGACCTGCCATTGGGGATTATTTACGATAAAGCTGCCACCCCCGCCGACCCCTTGTTGGATGGAAACATGGGCGTGGTTGTCATTCATGCGGAAGCCGGCAATAAATTCCATGCCGCGTTTGTGGGCCTGGTCAATGAGGATAGCCAGCGGTTGGATGCCTGCGTCCAACAACGGCAGGAAGCGGCGATGCTGCGGCCGGGCATCGTAGTCGAATTTGTCGATCCGCCAATAGGTGGTCCAGGCCTGGGTGTAGACTTCCTGGTTGAAGGTATCCACCCCAGCAGCGGCCACGTCGTCTATCCAGTTGCGCAAACTTTCTTCTGAAGCCGGGTCCGGCAGATAACGGCTGGCGATGCTGGAAGGATCGCTGATGTAGAGCAGGCGACGGTTACCGCGCGGTGCGGGTATCTGAAGATCTGCCACGGGTATTTCCTCCTATGTAGGATCACGGGTTGATGGAGTAGTCTGTCAAGGATAGTTTGACCGGTATCAGAAACCGGGTTTCTGATACCGGCGCTGCCGGATGCTTGGCAAAGCAGGATTCCGCTCAAATTATGGGCGCGGCACCACGAAGACCTCGATCTCGTCGATGACGATATCCTCCTGGGCTGCAGGGTCGCTTCGGAGAAGTTGCACGTCCAGCCGGTTTTCCCCGTACACGGCGGGCGGCGCGGTCAAAGCAAACCAACAGGTAGTGAACGGCGGATCCGGAGAACCTGGAGGAACTAAGGAGGGTGTGGGTACGCCTCCAGCTTGAATATTGGCTGTATAACTGGGGCGATCAGGCTGGCCGCGCAGGTCAATGCGCATTTCATCGTCCCGGCAGCTAATGGCTTCGGGAGGGATAACCGCGCCGTTGACGCTCAAGGCAATCTGGTCAGCAGGCGTCATGTTAAATCCGCGCAATAATAATATAGCGCCGCGCGCCTGGTTTAAATCTTCGTAGATCCGAAAAACATACTCTCCCTGGGGTTGGGGGTCGGCCCGTCGTAAGACGATTTTGTTTGCCTTCACCACCCCGGTACTGGCCTTATCCTGGCCGAAACCGACAAACCCCCCCCAGGTTGGGTCGAAGATATAATGCCGCTTGCCTTGCAAAATACGCTCGGGATGGCGCAATTCATGAAAGTCGTGCAGGGCCAGGGGGTAAAAAGGCGGGCTAATTGCGCCGAAGCGCAGGACCTCAAAGTGGTTGTAAATGGAGACCCCGTCGGCGCCCGCGCCATAGAAATTCTGAGCTAAAGCCCGGCGGTTGTCCTGGGTCATAGGCGCATGACCCATGCGCTTGCGCGCCCGCCAGCTACTCCAGGGCATGATAGCCGGATAGAGCATACAGTTGGAGACCCGGGTGAGGGCCGCGAACTCATTGTAAGGGGCGTTAAAATCCGCGTACATCACATCGGACGGGCAAACATAATCGAGCAACTCGGTGCGAATCCAGGTGGGCACGTCCAGCCCCAAGTCTTGACATTCCTCCAGGGTAGAGAATACGCGAGCGCCCAGTTGCAAGCGTTTCCCCTTACGCCGACCCTCCGCGTCCAGCATGGCGCGAATCTTCGTGACCATATCTGTGAGGAGTGGTTGCCGTTCCCGACCCTTGTCCACCGGAAAGTAGTAATGATCGCGAAAGCACATCTCTATGCCGTCTACATCGAACCGCTGGACGACTTCTGTCATCACCGAGAGGATAAACTCCCTGACTTCGGGGAAACTAAAATCCAACGGAGAGCTGAGTTTATAAAAATCTCCGGGGGGCTCTTCTGCGACCGCCCACTGGGGATTATTGACGATAAAGCTGCCGCCGGCGCCTACGCCTTGTTTGATCGAAACGTGAGCGTGATTATCGTTTATGCGAAACCCGGCGATGAATTCCATACCGCGCCGATGGCTTTCTTCTATCAGCACCGCCAGGGGTTGTACCCCGGCGTCTAATAGTGGTAGAAATCGGCGGTGTTGGGGACGGGCATCGTAATCGAATTTTTCGCAACGCCAATAAACGGTCCACGCCTGGGTATAAACTTCCTGAATCAAGGTGTCCGTCTCACTATCTGCCACATCGTTGACCCAGCGCCGCAAATCTTTCTCTGCTGTCGGGTCTGGCAGGACTCGGCTAGCGATGCTAGATGGGTCGCTCACATAGATCAGACGGCGTTGGCCGCGGGGCATCGGGGTTTTCATGGTAATACCCTCCTTTATTAGTTATAAAACCACGCTACCGGCAAGATTTTCAGTTTCAAATTCCGATAATATTGCCCTTCTCCGCCGCCGAAGACCTGAACCTGATGGTATGTCAGCAGCACTTCGTCTTCTACGAAAGTGATGCTGGTGTAATCATATTCATAGGCCGCATTCGTCTCAACGTTGCGCTGGAGTTGCCACGTCTGCCCCTCATCTTGGGAGATAGCGGCGGTCAGGGGAAAGCGTCCCCGGTATCTGCGCGGTCTGTCCAGGTTGGGCGGTTGATGGTTGTAGATCGCCAGCAGGTCGCCTGTCTGCGGAATCCGTTTGATGCTAGCGGGGGAAACGGGGGAAACCAACCCGTCCATAGCCTCAGGCAGACTCCAGCTCTCTCCCTGGTCCGTTGACCATGAGCAGTACTGGCAGCCCAAGGAAGTGCGATAGTACATCATCAGCGAGCCATCTTTGAGCTCCACTATACCCGGTTCTTGCAGGCCATCAATAGCGGGGACGTCCAGGAGGGTGCGGCTGGGCGCCCAGGTCAGCCCCTCATCGTCCGAATAAAGTGCGGTCGTGATGCAATGAAACGGATCATCCTCGGTGACATCCGGCGGAATGATGGCTACCGGTTGGAGGATGCGCCCGGTAGAAAGCTGCACCAGGCGATCATTGTTCATCACAAAATACCCCTCCGCCGGGGTACTAGGCCAGGGTACACTCCAGGTCTGGGCTTCATCGGATGATGCTTGCATCCAAAACCGGCCTTGGGTACGGCTGTGCTTGCGACAGTAGGCCATCAAAATCTTGCCGGAATGGAGCCGCAACAGACTGGCGGAGAAGGTAGTCAGCACATCATTTTCAACCAGGGGAAACGATGGGGTCCAGTTGCGCCCTCTGTCCCTGGAACGCATGCCACAAATATGGGCAGCGCCATAGTCGCCGGCATTGGTCGAATAAAATTCACCAAAGGCCAGAAACAAACTGCCGTCCTGAAGTTCAATCATCGAACCTTCACCGTTGCGCGGGTTGGTTGGGCTGGTCGGGCGGAGGATCTGTTCAAAAGCGGTACCCATTGTTCTGCTCCTCATGAGGGTTTCGTATCAATGTGAGATGGAGTGACGCAGTGAACTCCACTGCCTACACTCCAATGGTGCCAGAATGAAGCATTTTTTCGCCGATTGCCAAGCGAAGAACTAGCGGTCCATGCCACGGGGGTCCAGAGCATCCCGCAGCCCATCCCCAATAAAGTTGATCGCCAGCACAGAGATGGCCGTAGCCAGGCCGGGAAAGATCCAGATCCACCAATGTTGCTCCAAGATATTCAGCGTTTGGGCTGAATTCATCATATTGCCCCAACTCGGCGTCGGTAGCTGGACGCCCAATCCCAGGAAACTCAGCCCCGCTTCTGTTAGCACGCCGCCCGCCACACCAAACGTGGCGGCGACTACCAATACGCTCATGGTGTTGGGCAGGAGATGGGTAAAGAGGATACCCATCTCAGGTACGCCTACTGTACGGGCTGCCAAAACATAGTCTTGGTTCTTCAAAGAGAGGATTTGACCACGAATTAGGCGCGCGGTCCCCTCCCACCCCAGGATGCCCAGGACGATCATCACGTTGTAGATGCTGGGTTTAAGATAGGTGACCACCATAATGAGTACAACAAAAGTAGGGAATAACATCATCGCATCGGTGAAGCGCATGATCAGGTTATCGATGCGGCCGCCATAAAAACCGGCTATTCCCCCCAGGAAGATCGCCAGGGCCATGCGGATGCTGGTGGCAATGATGCCGACGGAGAGCGAGATTCTCCCGCCGTGGAGCAGGCGCGTCCAGAGGTCACGCCCCGCCATGTCGGTGCCGAGTAAATGGCCCAGATAGCCTGGAGGCTTGCCTATAGCATCCAGGTTAATACCATCACGCGGCCAGCCTCCCAGCAGATCGGCCAGGGGGTAGCAGGCGATAAGCATGATGGTGATCACGATGGAGCCTAGCAATGCCAGGCGGTGGCGGCGAAAGCGTCGCCAGGCGCGGTTACCGGGCGAATCGCCTTTGCTGCGTCTGACGGCCTGCTCTAACGCCTGGACCGCACTGGAATGGTTAGGCTTCATCATAGCGGATGCGCGGGTCCACATAGGCATAGGCGATATCCGTGACGAGATTCGCAACTAATGTGAGCGTGCCGAAGAATAAGAGGCTGCCCAGGATCAGGTTGTAATCTTGCTGCTGCATGGCCTGGATACTCAGCCGCCCCATTCCGGGCCAGTTAAAGATAACCTCGATCAGCAAGGCCCCACCAAACAAGCTTGGGATGCGCAAGCCCAGGATGGTGACGACGGGAAGCAGGGCATTGCGGAGAGCGTGGCGCAACAGGACAACTGACTCGCTCAATCCCTTAGCGCGCGCCATTGTGACATACTCCTGGCGCAAGACGTCCAGCAGACTATTGCGCGTGTAGCGCAACAGGCTGGCGACGCCTTCTAACCCCAGGGCTGTGGCCGGCAAGATCAGATGGCGGAGGTCGTCCCAGAGTGAGGGGGGTGCGCCTGTAGTATTCATACCAATCGCGGGAAACCATTTGAGCCTGATAGAGAAGATATAGACCATGCTCAGGGCGATAAAGAAACCGGGCACAGAGTTCCAGATGAAGACCAGGAAAGTCAAGATGTAGTCCAGCAGCGAATATTGGCGCACGGCTGAAACGACACCCAGTGGAATACCTAACAACAGGGAAATCGCCATGGCAGCCAGGGTAAGGCGCAAGGTAGGGGCAATGCGCTCGCCCAACACCTCTACTACCGGAATGTGGCGTACGAATGAATAACCCAGATTACCCTGAAGAGCTTCCCGCAGCCAGATGAGATAGCGCTCCCAAATGGGCTTATCCAGGCCATATGCCTGGCGCAGGTCTTTCAACAGGTCCGGATACTGGCCCAGCTTTTCCAACTCTTCAGGATTGATCAGCGAGTCGATAGGGTCGCCCGGCGCCAGGTTCCACAGGGCAAAAGTAACTATTGACATAAAAAAGAGGATGGGGATCACCAGCGCGAGCCGGCGCAAAATGTACATTCCCATTCGATTACTTCTCCAGAAAGCCTATTAATCCATAGGGGCGGTCTGTCCTCCCCTGTCCTCCGGGCGCACGTCAATTCTGGGGCAGCAAGCACGAATTGGTGCGCGTTTCCTCAGAAATCACGAGGATTTGCCCCCAATCTGACGTGCGCCCTGTCCTCCCCCCAAATTGTCGTCCAGGTCACCGGCGCCGGGGTAGGGTTCCCCTACCCCGGCGAATACCGGAACTATAGAGACCAAGGTGAGTGGCTTTTCACCACCACAGCTTTACTTCTCTAGCCACCACAGTTCATACTTCTCTAGTTGTTGCTGTTCTTTGTGAGGAATGCCATAATGCAACTTGGCATTTACCGCGAACAGGTCGTTCGTATAGAACAGGACCGCATTCGGCAGCTCGTCCGTCAGGATCTCATCAAACTCTTTACACAGGGTCGCCCGCTCTGGACCAACAGGAACCTTGCCGGCCTGCTCCAGAATTTGGTCAACCCTGGGATTGGAGTAATACTGGTAATTATTTCTGGGAGCCAGCTTGCTGTTCCAGCGTGGTGTGAGGTTCGATCCGGTACAGTCAGCATACGGTCCGATGGAGCCAGTATGCAAGGCCATATCCCAGTCTTTGGCATTATCGTTGTAATAAAGCTCTACCAGGGCTGTGGTGGTGAAAGTGTCCAACTCGATGCCGACTTCCTTGAGCATAGCGATCATCACTTCGTTGATAGGATCGCCCGAGGCCTGCTGAAAGATCAAGGTCTTGATCTTGACATTGGAATCCCAATTCATCTCTTTGAGCAGGGCCTTGGCCTTAGCCGGGTCATAGCTGTATTTCTCCAGGCCGCGCAGGTTTAGCGGCGCCATGAAAGTACTGATCTCCAGGAAATCCTTGGGCTTGCCCCAGATAGGATAAATCTCTTTGAGAATCTTTTCAGTGTCGATAGCGTACCGTGCAGCTTGATGGAGTCGCTTGTCCCGCATACGCTCGACGGCATAGTTGAAGACAATGCCGCGATAGTCAGAGGTGGCGGCATAGACGCGGATATCATCCCGGTTCTTTAAGCGGTCGTAGCATGGCTTTTGAATCCTGGCAGCCTGGATTTCCCCGGTTTCAAGGCCATTGCACAAAGCGTCGGCAGAGCCGATCACGAAGATGACACCATCCAGACGCGGCTTACCCCGGTAGAATTTGTCGTAGCGCTCAAGCTCGATATACTGGTCGGTCAGGTATTTCACGAATTTGAAAGGGCCACTGCCGATGGGGTTTTGGGCAAATTTCGACTCGGCGGCGGTTTTAGGATCGATAGACTCCCAGATATGTTTGGGAATAATATAAACATTTTGCCACCATGAGGCCTGCGTTGGGTTCAACATTTCGGGGTCGAACTGAAACTTTACCGTATAATCATCGACTTTGGTGACGCCGGAGATGGTCGTCGCTTTGCCATCGCAGAAATCCTTGATCCCCAACAACCCATATCCCAGAGCAGCGGCGCACTTAGCCGGGCCAGAGGGGACTTTGTGGTAATACTCCCAGGTAAAGACCACGTCGGCGGCCGTTACAGGCTTGCCATCGTGCCAGGTGGCATCTTTGCGCAGGTTAAATACCCAGACGGAGTCATTTTTGCCGGATACATCCCAGCTTGCGGCCAGGTCGGGCTCCCATTCGGAGGTGCCACAATCGAAGCGACCATAAAAGCGACAGCCGCGCAAGCGACTAAAGATATATTCAAAAGGCTCGAATTCCGCCGCGCCAATCCCTTCTGGCGGGAACAACTTCTTGGGGCTGGAACCCAGCCCTCGCCGGACAACGCCGCCTTCTTGTACCGGCACATTGCGTGGCGCGGTGTCCTTGAGGATTTTCTCGCCTGGCGCCAGGGTGCGCTCAGCCGGCCGGTCTGAGGCGGCAGCGGCTGGCTTCTGGGCAGCAGTAGGCTGTGCTGGTTGCTGAGCAGCGGTAGGTTGGGCAGGCGCTGGAGCGGTAGTAGCCTGGGCGGGCGGCTGGACTTTGACTTCTGCTGTGGGTTGGGCATTGTTACAGGCAGAAATAATGAGACTGAATGCCAGGAGTGCCACAATTAACGAGACGATATGACGTACTGAGACCTTCATGGGTTTCGTCCTCCTCCCTCTTGGGAAAGCCAGATGTTTTTATACCACGGATCGTTGGTTTGGACTATCTGGGAAAAAAGGATCGTCGAGAGATACAGAAAGCCCGGGTAGATTATTTGCGATACACCTCCTTTTAGGTTTAGATCTGAATGATCCGAGTTTCTTGGGGCAAAGATTTAAATCTGCAAACTGTCAGTGGGAATTAAGGCCATTACGCTTTACAATTGAGCGTAATGGCGAAAATGCCTGGTGATACTTTCTCTCAGGCGTTTACTGGCCAGATTAGTATCACCTGCCAGGATTGCATCTAAAATAGGTCGGTGCTTGTAGGCTTGGGCAACAAATACCTCCCTGGGTACGAGCTGTTCGACAGTCAGCGCATAACTAAGTACCGTCCAAAAGAGATTCATCAATTCGTGTAAAAGGTGATTTGATATCCTGGAGAATATTTGCTGGTGGAAAACGCGATCCGGTTCCATATATAACAGACCGGCGTCGGCCATCGCTTCTCTGTCACAGCCTGCGCCAAAGATTTCAGATCCTCGGCCGTCAGGGTTTGGATAGCCTCCTCCAGGAAGCTGCACTCAAGGTTGATTCTGATCTCTTCTAAGTCGGCCAAAGTCTGCTTATTCAATTTAAGCGTATAAGCGAGGGCCTTGGCCATAGAGTCGAAGGAAAGATCCTTGGCATACCATCCCAGGCCGGCTTTTACCTCAACAATGCCCAACCCCTGCATCGATCGTAATGCTTCGCGCAACGTTACCCGGCTGACCCCCAACGACTCTGCAAGTTGATTTTCAGAGGGGAGTTTCTGCCCGGCCTTCAAATCATTCGAGCGAATAAACTGTATCAGCCGCTCCTGAACCATCTCAGTCACGTGCGAGGTTTTAAGCGGCTCAAGTCCATTCATGTATTGGCCAGATATGGCAGAGGAGGGTGTCTTAGGCACTTGTCGCGAATCCTTAAACCTATAATATGTATGCTGTATTACAAGTCTATTATGACCAGATTTCTCCTGATGTCAAGGAGGAGTTTTTTGAGTGTTTTGAGTGGCTGGCCTGGATCTTCTTCCTCCGGCCACTGGCCCACGCTGCGGTAGCTGCCAACACGCTTGACCCGTTCCCCAAAGGCTTCCAGCTTGTTCAACGCTTCAGTGATGCCGTGCTATCACCAACAGCGGGTAATGTAACTTCAGTTTCAGGGAACGTCCTTGCTGACTCTGGGTACAACGCAGCCGTAAGGCACAGGCCTGGCAGACTGCAGCGCTGAAACGGATTTGCACCACCTCATGGCCGTAGGCGTTGTGGCTGTAGGACCAGGAGGTAGCCTGTTGCCCAGCCAGACAGGTGGCTTGCTGTTATGCCCAGTCGATAAGGCTTCCAGGGCCAGGCGCAGGGTTTCCAGCAGCAACTCCAGACGGTGCAGCACCCGCACGGCGGCCAACACGCGGGTTCCGTCGGTGCGTTGCTGACCCCCTGGGCGCAGCAGCTTTAAGTCCAGTAGCCGCTGCAATACCTGCTGGAACATCTGCTGCCCGGCGGCATGCGCCACCAGGCGCTGGCGAAAGTCGCAGAGCAGCGAGGCATCGAAGCCGGCATCTTTCAGCGGCAAATGCAGCGCATATTCCCATTCGATCCGCCCGCGCACCGCATCGACCGTTGCCCGGTCGGACAGGTCTTCCATGAACTGCAACAGGGTCACCAGGGCCAGCAGCGCCGCAGAGCAAGCCGGTGCGCCATCTGCCGCGTAGAGCTGGGTGAAATCGGTATCTGTAAAGAGCGTGCCGATCTGGTCCCCCAGCGTGAGGTAGAGATGACCTTTTTTGAAGACCTTCCGGGCCAGTTGAGCGGTATCTTCCGGCAGAGGCGGAAAGCATCGGGGCTGAAGCGACATGGCTACTTCCTTACAGCGATCTGTCTTTGTCGGGTTACGGGGCTATTTTGCCCCAATTAGGTCTCTAATGCATACCGGTACTTTGGCTCTTACTGTTTGCCAGCAGAATCATCGATGGCCGGCGTAACCAATCCGGCCAGGTTTTGGCTCGGCGCCTGGGCTTTTTGCGCCATCACCGGCATATCCACGAATTCGGCCACCGGCTCGCCCAGATCCTGGTATACCTGCCGCAAATAGGCACGGAACTGCTGGTCGAAATCCTGATCGTTGCCTGAATCCTGATCGCTGCCGTACCACCAGAACCAATCCGAGCCCTCTGCGGCGTAGATATTCTCCCTGGCGCGCTGCAATGCCTCAGGAGAGGCATGCTTCTCACCACTCTCATACTTTGCCAGCAATTCCCGCGCCCATCTCAGGTAGTCCCAGGCCAGATTTTCTTCATCCTCGCCAATCCAGGTGGAGAAATCGTGGCTAATCCAGGAGCCAGCCCATAGATCCTGGATCATCGGCTGTTGCGGCGCCAGGTCTAAAAATGCGCTGGGGGTGATCGTCTGGATGGTGTGGTCTTCGCTCAGTAGCAGGTATAGGGCATTGAGGAAATCTTTGCCATCGTTATCATAGTTCTCCCAGGCATTTTCCCCATCGAGGATCACCGAGACCAGATATGGCCCGGGTTTGCCATCCGTGGCGAGACGATCACGGATGGTATGCAGACGGTTCATAAAATCTTGAGCCGCCTGGAGACCGGGTGTGCCTGAGTAGGTAAAGCCTATTTTGTCCGATAGGGCAATGTCCCGAAAAAGAATGTATCCTTCTTCATCCGGGCGGTCATGGATCTTATAGGGATGGTAGAGTTGATCGGCCTGTTGAACGGTTCCCCGGCTATCCCTGATGAACTCCTTCAGCCCGATGGAATGCGCCAGTACTCCCTCATCAGAGGCAATCCAGCGGATACCATTGCGGATAAAGATACCAGCTACTTGCTGCGAGACACTGCCTTCAGCGGGCCACATTCCATGAGGCGGGTGGCCGAAATGTTCTTGATAAACTGCTACAGCCTGCTCCACCTGGGCCACTGCATCCTTCGGATAAGAAAAACGCGTTGGCAAATCCGCGTCAGGCATAGCGATCTTAGCAGCGTTGGTATCTACCAGGAGTGGCAGAATCGGGTGGGTGTACGGTGTGGTTATCACCTCGATCTGGCCTAAATCCTGCAGACGTTTATGCTCTGGAATCACCTGACGGATGATGCACAACTGCTCATTGAACAGAATTTGCTTGTCTGACTCTGAGAAATTTTGCCCCTTGTCCACCAAGGATTTGAGGGGCGCCTGGCCCAAGAAATCCAGGTCGGTCCACCCCAGGTTAAAATAGACCTGCAGGTCGCGCCAATCCGCCTCACTCCACCGGGCGGCAACCGCATCCAGCGCCACATCCGACAAATCTTGGCCGCGAGCATCGGATAGTTGCCTGTAGCGCGGATAACGATTGAGGATCTTCGGATTGATATCGAAGAAGCGCTGTAACATGAAGCGCTTGTCCGCGGGCGTTAAGGTAGCGGCGTTGGTCGCAGACACAGCCCCATAGACATCCTGCGCCCCGGCAGCAAAATCATCCAATTGGCGCATCAGGTTGGGCGTCAAATTAAAGGTTACATGGACTTTGGGATAGCGAGCCACCGTCGACACCATATCCAGGTAATCTTTGGTGGCATGCACCCGCACCCAGGGTTTTTTGTAGAGATGGGTGGTAGGGTCCTTATAGTATAAAGGCTGGTGTTGGTGCCAGACGATTGCCAGGTAGAGGGGAGCCTCCCCCTTAGGTGTAGGACTGGGAGAAAGAGACGTTAATGTCATGGTAGCCTGTGGCTAAGCGGCAGTCGGTATAGCAACCTGTGTTGGCATAGGTGTGTTAGTTGGTTGAGGTGTGGGAGTGGGTGTGCCACCACAGCTTACCAATAACAAGGTTGTCAAAATTGCAGCCAGTTTGCGGCGCATTAATCCCTTCACCTCGTCGAATAACACAATCCAGACCCAGACAGGCAGCGGCCTAAGCCGCGCCGATCCTCTTGTGCCAGGTATTATAGGTTAGAGGAGGGGTTTTGACAACAAATCATGTTCATTCATTTCGCTCAGTACGATACTCGGCAAATTTCGCACTGGAGATAGGAGCATCCCCCTGCTCTTCTTCCGGCCGGAAAAAGAGCAGGGGATGCAGAGAGTAAACCTTACGCAGGTAAAGAGTAGAAGATTTTTTTGTAGCTGTGATACCGGCCCTCAGCGATGGAGCCCTGGTCGACAGCAAGCTTGACAGCACAGTCTGGCTCATGCACATGAGAGCAATCGCTGAAGCGGCAACCCTGTCCGAGATTAGCCATCTCCGGATAAAAAACGGCCAATTCGCTCCGGCTCAAACCTGCCAGGCCGAACTCCCGGATGCCAGGGGTATCGATGGCAAACCCACCCATCTCCAGCGACCACAAACTGACCTGGGTGGTGGTATGGCGCCCATCACCGCTAAATTCACTGACCGAGGCGGTGCGCAGGTTGAGGTCCGGCTGCACAGCAGTCAATAAGGAGGATTTGCCCACACCGGAGACACCGGCTAGAACCGTGATCTGGCTGCGCATCAAGCGCCGCAATTCATCGACCCCCTCATTTGTCACAGCGCTGGTGAAAACCACGCGATAGCCGTGATCTATATATGGCTTGAGCGCATCGGTACAGCTCTTCTTATCCTCTGCCAGGTCAACCTTGTTAATACAGATAATGGGGGAGAGGTTATTGCGGGCAGCAGAGATCAGATACCGGTCAATAAGCTCCAACCAAATAGGTGGATTGCGCCAGGAAGCTACAATCAACACTTGATCTGCATTAGCCACGATGACCTGTTGCAGATGCTTGGTATGGACATCGGTCCGGGCCAGCACACTCTTGCGTGGTAATACAACCTCGACAAAACCTCGTTCTGAACCATCGGACGATATGACAACGCGATCACCGACCGCAATGACGTTGGTATAACCGGTGTCCTCCGCCGTAAGGGAGCTGCGCAGGCCACACAGCAGTTGACGATCCGGCAAGTCTACCCGGCACATGCCGCTACTGACTTCGATGACAGTGCCTTGCAAGCCGAGATCTTCCGCATCCAGGGAAAATTCTCCCGAAATACCCGCCTCTTTTGCCAAATCCGCCAAGGCCGCAGCTACAGCAGACTGGCGCCGCTCCCGTTCTCCCCGTGGCATAACGGGTTCTTTAACCGGAGTATCGATTTCTTCAAGAGATTCTAGATCAGTAAAATTATCAGGCAACCAATCCTTAGAACGCACGCGGTCGGGCTTGCGATTGCGCTTTATCTGCTTGCGAACCTTGCGGATGGTTTTAGTTTGTTCATACTCTTTCGAAGCCTGTTCTTCACGACTTGCCACTGTGGTGAATCCTCCATAGACGGTAAATAGTATCATCAAGTAAACGAGGCCATGAATGATTTCTCACTCATGGCCTCGTAAAAGTTATGTTCGCCAGCCTTCTTGGCTGGACAAATAAAATGACCATGAGTTTCAGTATATATAACTACGACAACAGTAATTCTGTTGTTGGCTCGCCAACTCATGGCCTATCGTATTATGGGAAGTGTGGTGGGTCGCACTACTAAAACATCACAACAGAAGATCGGGCGGTACGCAACAGACCGGAAACTACCAAGCCTCCCCAGGCAGAAATCGGCGAGCAACAGCTACGCGGATGGCAGCAAGTGCCACAAATTCAATTCTATTGTTCATAATGCCCGCCTCCTTCGTCTGAGATCTATATTAAGCTCTTTTGGATTTGCACCTATTATAATCGTATCCATAAAATTGTCAAAGCAGACATGTGTTCAATGGGTTCAATTATGGGAACGTACACACTTTGCAAAGTAGGACATGCAAAGCAATTGATTGTATAATTAAGGGCAATCCTATGAAACCATCGAAGCCCTAGATCCTTATGTACCAGGCATATTTCCGATTCTATGCAGAGCTAAATGATTTTCTGGCACCCCCTCGCAGAAGGAACATGTTTACCTGTAACTTTGAGGTATCCTCATCCGTCAAAGAGATGATTGAAGCTCTCGGAGTACCGCATACTGAGGTAGACGTAATCTTGGTAAATGATAAATCTGTGGATTTCTCCTATGTTGTCCAAGACAGCGACCGGATGCGGGTCTACCCGGCTTTTGAATCTAATGAAATTACACCACTAATTCGCCTCAAACCACAGCCACAGCATCAAGCTCGCTTCGTGTTGGACACGCACCTGGGCAAATTAGCGGCTTACCTCCGTATGCTGGGCTTTGATACCCTTTACCGCAATAATTATCACGATAAAGAGTTGGCCACTATATCGAGCGAACAAGAACGGATCCTTCTAACCAGGGATCGGGGGCTGCTCAAGCACAAAGCAGTTACCCGGGGTTACTATGTACGTGAGATTGACCCAGGGCAGCAATTGGCGGAGATTTTGCGGTATTTCAACCTCGCTGAGGCAATAAAGCCCTTTGCCCGTTGCTTACGCTGTAACGGTCTGTTACAGCCCATCGCCAAGGAGATGATTTGCCATCGCGTATCGGCGAACACCGGGCAATTTTACAATGATTTTCACATCTGTCTGACATGCGATCAGATATATTGGAAGGGATCACACTACGAGCGCATGCAGCAATTTATCATGCAAGTATTGCAGAAAGAAGCTTAGTCTCGACGCCAGGTTTTTACACCAATACTTGGCCAGGAGTCACAATGATACCAGCCAAGGCTGTAACCCGCCTGCCCGAAAGGATGTCTCATGGAAGCCAAGATACTGCTGAACAAAAAAGGTCCCCTGGCAACAATAACCATCAACCGGCCAGATCGCCGGAACGCCATTACTTATGATATGTGGACGGAATTACATAAGGTCGCCTTGATGCTCGATAACGACCAGGATATCCGCATCATCATATTTCAGGGGGCGGGAGAAGAGGCTTTCTCTGCCGGGGCGGATATCAGCGAATTCGGCCAGCGGCGTAGCAACTCTGGCCAAGCGCGCCTGTACGACGTGGCATACCAGGGAGCACTAGATACAATCTCCCAGTTACGTATGCCGACTGTGGGTCTGATAAAAGGGGCTTGCACCGGGGGTGGGTTGGAGTTAGCCACTACCCTAGATATAAGAATTAGCGCCGATAACGCGAGATTCGGCATGCCTATCGGGCGGCTTAGCATGTTGAGCGGCTTCCAACAACTGCGCCGCCTGGTAAATATTGCCGGTCCAGCGGTCGTTAAAGACCTATTGTTGACGGCGCGCCTGATGGGTACCGAAGAGGCATTACGGGTTGGGTTGGTGAATGTCGTCCGCCCGCTGCGTGATGTCGAGGCATATTGCCAGGAATTGGCGATGGGAATGGCAGAATTGGCCCCTTTATCCCAAGCATGGCATAAACAGATGATTCGGGTGATTCTAATGAACCCCGATCTAGAAGGGTTAACCCCAGCCGAAGAGGCGATGCCATACATTCTGTATGACTCGGAAGACTTCCGTGAAGGGTGGCAAGCCTTTCTAGATAAACGCAAACCTATCTTTAAGGGGAAGTGACAAACAGGTTATTTATATGCCTGTTTGCACGGAACCGAAGGCACAACAGCTCCGGGCAGGGGCGCAATAGGCCACCGGATTGGCGGCATATGGGAGCAGGCCATATTGAGCCAAGATTTCCGTCAGAATGCAAACCGGAAGCCCCATAACATTGGCGTAACAGCCGGCAACATCTGCCACGATGGGATAAGCTTGATCCTGAATGCCATAGGCCCCGGCCTTATCCAGAGGAGAACCGGAAGCAATATAGGCAGCTATGTCCGCAGTTGAATAAGCATGCATAGTTACCAGACTGGTTATAACCCGCGAATTCTCCCGGCTTGTTGCCAAATCCAGCACGGTCAGACCGGTCAGAACCCTATGGGTCTTTCCTCGTAAGCGCCGTAGCATTGCCGCCGCCGCCTCTGCACCGGCCGGTTTGCCCAAGATGCCTTCATCATCCACCACCAGAGTATCTGCCGCGACAACCAATCCGCTAGTCCTACGCGAACTCTGGCTAGAACGGGCTTTCTCCTGGCTCAGCCGTAGGACAAGAGCCTCGGGATTTTCTCCCATGCGGGGCGTTTCATCAACGTCCACAAGCAAATGCAAAAACCGATAATTCGCCAATCGCATAAGAGCATGGCGGCGCGGTGAAGAAGAAGCCAGGTACAAACGGTTAGCTTCGGACATAGGATCTTATTTTACCACCTCACTCTTCTACCTGCCACCAGAACAAATTATTACGTCAGCCGTTTTAAACGTATGTGTTATTTTATCTGACGTTTTGGTAAAGAATATTATTTCTCTTACTTATCATTATGCAGACATCATCGGTAAGAGGCAGAATGCCAGGTAAATTTACGCAATTTTAACGCAAATCTTACGGTTGCTTTACCCCCCTAACCGGGCATCTTCAGTATAATCTAAATAGCTTCAGGGAGAAATCATCAAATTATATTTGTAATCACGTTATTTCACTTATTTTCAGGCGGGTATCGTAAGGATACAGAGGGCATGAACTATGAGCAATGTAGCTAAGATGACGTTATTGACGGCGCAAGAAGCAGCAGCATATCTGCGTATCAGCATGTTTACCCTCAACCGGATCCAGGTGCAGGGCAGTATCCAACCATTCCGGACGCCCGGAGGCCACAGGCGATATAGCATAGAGATGTTGAATGATTATTTGGAGAAAACACGCCGGGGGCAGAGGAATTAGTTTATCTTTGCAGAGTTTTTGAAGACGAGCACCTGCTCTAGCCATCTCTAATGATGTTGCCCGGCTTGAGATCTCCAGGATATCAAACTAGATGATAAACTCCAGATTCGTACGGGGCAAATGGCAGGCTGATAACCGGATTTACCAACGAGGGGGAATGAAAACAACCGCCGCAACGTGATAACGATGCGGCGGTTGTGATTATAAACCATCAAATTCCAGGTTACATTCAAGATCTGGCGGGACAACACTCCGTCGCCAGCATACTTTATGGCACTCCCGGACAGGTCGGCGGCCCAAAGCCCAGGAATTTTACCGGGCCAAAGACCGGGAAAGCTTCGTAGCCCAGACTCTCATCCCCCAGGATGTCCTGGTTTAATGTCGTTCCTACCCGCTCAATGCCTACGCCACCCAAACCGAACCCGCCTGGCTGGGTGGTATAGGTAGCAGAAACCAACAATGACCCCGTAAAACCGCGGGGGATATAACGCCATTGTGCAAAGTCAATATAATCGACCTGCTTCTCGTTCAGGGTCTGGCATACATAGTCTAATAAGCCGTTCTGATCGTAGAAATACATGGCTACAGTGGTGAAGCCAGGATTAGGATTGATGTTTTGGATCGCGACCTCGGTGTTAACATCATTCTGTAGGCGGCGCGCGATAATTGGATAGGCCAGCCGTCCGGCCCCGTGGAGATCTCCCGTCTGCCAGGAAAAAGCCTCTTGCTGCGGAATGGCATTATACATGATCATTTCCAGGGGCCGACTCATGTTGGAATCGGCATACTTCATAATATTGACGACTGACATCACATATGGGGCGCCTACGTTGGGTGACCCTGGGGAGAAGTATCCCTGGCTTTCAATACGGGCGGCCCCCACATATGTCCCCGGCAAGCCGGAAATCACAGGCAAGAAGAAGGATTGGGAACCACGCGGGCAGATCCAATCGGCAATCGTGGTAATAATCCCGCCTCTATGATCTACGAAGTAGACTTTGACTTTGGCATTGAAGATACTACTGAGGTTTTGCACTTGAATCCCGGTTTGCCAGCCGTTATATTCGCGGTAGATCAGTGGGGCATAATTCACCGGGGCGCCGGGGCTATATACCGGTTTGCCATTGGCTATATACTGAAGCTGCGCAGGGAAACCCCGGTAGGAGCCAAACATATTTTCGCCAATAGTGTCGACGACTACACCCAATGGTTGGCTGGCGCGGAGCCAGGCGCTTCCTTGCCAGGCCGGCGGCACAATAGTAGCAAGGTTATAACTAACCGTCTCTCCCGGGGCCAGGGCTAAAATCTCGCCAATCACAGGATGGAGACATTGATCCTGCTGCTGGAAATAGATTTCTACCGAGGTACACTCGCTGCCGGAATTTTGAATATAGATCCTGGTATTATAATCCCGCGGCGGCGTGCCTTTTTGGACAAAAATTAATGGGACGTAATAGGCAAAACCACCGAAGACGGTGTCATATTGGCCTTCCATCAAATCGCTGATGCCGGTATAAGCAGCATTCATATGCAGGGTTGGATCATTATTACCGGGGCAGGTGCGACTGACTTCTACCGCAATGGGCTGTCCGGCGCGAAACCCCAGGGAGGTACGGCCATAGTTTTGGAAACTGGAATCATCATTGCGCCAGGCGTTAGCGTTGAAGGCATCGCTAAAGAGCTCTTCACACGCCTCATCCGCATCTGAAACACCGTTTCTATTCAGGTCATCAATACCAAAGGAGTAAATGATGCCTGAATGGGATCCGGCCGGCATCATACCGCTGGCAAAGGTCCAGGCAGAACCTGGTTGCAAGAGGCCTGTGCATTCTGCCTTATTAGGCCCGATCGATTGGGGAGCGCAGGGTCCCGCATTGCCCCATAGGACCAGCACAGCCTTGGTAGAAGCGGCCCCCACATTTTGGACCCTGATAGCTGTCTTACAGGTAATACTATCAATGACCGGCACTTGAATACGCGTGCCGGGCTCCGGGTCCGCCCAGGCCACAGCAGGATACAAGGTCACGGCCAGTACCAGAGCCAAAACAAGCAGCATCGGTCGAGAACATAAAACATAGCGAGGCATGAGGTACTCCTTTTTAGTGGCCGTGGGAAAAGACAGAATGGCCAGGAGTGCATCCTTACTCTTGATAGAACCTATCAAGTCATCGGATTTGCCTGTCACTGCCCAAGGCTGATCTGCGCCTATGATTGAATTGCTAGTATCACATATATATAATAGCCTACTCGATGATAGTCAGAAATGCAAGTACAGACTCGTGTTAAATAGCCAGACTCCCGCCAGGTTCGAAAAATTTTGACGGATCTCACTAGATTAACGTAATTGCGAGGGATTGGTTACGGGGTGTAGGATGCTATCCGCTGCGTAACCGCATGCAAACGATCGAGGCGGACATTGACACCCAGGCCCGGCCCGTGGGGTACAGTAAGAGTGGCGTCGGGATTTAGAACAAAGGGCGGATCTATGAGATCCTCGTGATAATAACGGCTGCTGGCAGAAGTATCACCGGGCAAGCGAAAATTAGGCAAACTGGCCAAGTGGACGTTAGCCGCCCGCCCGATACCTGTCTCTAACATACCACCACACCAAACAGGGACATCACGTTGGGCGCAGATGTCGTGAAGCGCCTTGCTGTTGGCCACCCCCCCCACGCGCCCCAACTTGATATTGATAATCCGGCAACTCCCTAATTCGATAGCCTGACGCGCATGGTCAACCGTATGGATACTTTCATCCAGGCAGATCGGCGTCTTTAGAATAGTCTGAAGATGGCGGTGGTCCACAATATCATCATACCCAAGAGGCTGTTCAATCAGCAGCAAACCCGCGTCATCCATCTTGGGGAAAGTCGCCTTGGCCTGTTCCAGTGTGTAGATTGAGTTGGCATCGACTTGAAGCGGAATATTTGAGAATTCACGTCGTAGTACCTGGACAGCTTCCAAATCCCAACCAGGCTTAATTTTTATCTTGATGCGCCGGTAACCATCCTTCAGGTATCCTCCTACGGTTTTGACCAAAGCTGGCAAATCCGGTTGAATGCCGACACTCACCCCAACATCCACCCGGTCTCGCACCCCCCCGAGCATCTCTTTAAGAGAGCGAGTCTGGGTCTGGCCAAACCAATCCCAAAGAGCCATTTCCAGCCCGGCCTTTGCCATACTATGACCGCGAATCTTGCCAACCATCTCGGTGAAGGCTGCGGGGGTAGGAATATCCTGGCCGGTAATCATGGGAATGGCAAAATTATGCAAAATCTCCCAGGCGGTCCCAACGGTTTCATAGGAATACCACGGGCCACTGCCGGCGACCGACTCCCCCCAGCCTGTAATGCCCTGGCTATGGACCGATATAATCAGGCAATCCCGGTCGTTCTCCACCCATCCGGAAGTTTGGAAAGGAGAGACCAGACGCATACGTACCTGTCGCATCTCAATTCGTTCTATTTTCATGGGATTTGCTCCTTAAATGTAGGGATTCCCGGTCAATTTCCCCTCCGCGACACCCAGCGTAACGGCGGGACCAAGACACGGTCGAAATCTGTTTCGTGCTGATCAATCAGGGATGCAGCAACGGCTCGACAATATTGTAACCCCTCTATAAATTCCTTCAGCTCCAAACCAAGATAAGCAGGTTGGTAGGGTATTAATTTATCCAGGGCCTTGGTCAGATTGCGCACGACACCGCGCGGGTTGTGCTGCACGGTACCTTTATGAAACGCCGCTGCCGCTTGAATAATACCCTTAAGAAAGGTGCGCATTTCCTCATCGCCCTGGTGTAGCCAGACCTGCTCCAAAACCTCATGACAATGCCAGAACTGGCCCGCATTATAGAACGCTATGGCTTCTGCCAAGGCTTCCTGAAGCCCTGGCCGCTCTGGACTCTCTTCAGGCGGTGTTGGAGGTCTCTGATCAGACATTTACCTGGCTCATTGAACTGAAGTTATGTTCGGTTCGATGATGATAATAAATCCCAAGCCACGGTCACCTGACCGGACTCAGTCTCTCCCACGTCATACAATGGCTTGGCTCCCAGGCATTGTAGGCTAAGATGGGCACAGGAGGCATTCTGGGAATTGAAAGACCAGCGCATCTGCCGGACACCCTGGCTTAAGGCCAGTGACCTGGCATGCAGCATTATCGACCTACCGACACCCCGGTTCCGAACTGTCGCTAAAACACCGAAGCGGTGGGCCACCTGAAATACAGCGGCAGATTCCGCCTTTGCGCCAGAAGTTTGGAGGAAACCCAGGAAACCAATGTAAACACCCACTAAAGTTCCGGCCCGCAATTGCAAGGATTCTCTTCCTTGGGTCAACACATAAGCCCCCAAAATCAATCCCCCGTTCTTCTGAAAAGTGATCAACATGCGGGGGGCAATGGCATCCAAATCGGTCGGCATTTGCCAAATAGTTACCTGCAGCATACGAGCCTGCTCTAGCTCCTCCCAGGTACACAACCGGCGTACCGCGATTCCTGCCCGCTCAGCAGCCTGAGCAGCGAGAGATTCCGCCAGCCGAGCAGGTTCAAATCCGGGGAGATTAGCTGGAGTTGAAGTCGCGTTGTAACACATAGATGTTTCCAGGTTGCCCTGATTTTTCCCCGTTAATAAAAGCTACCACGGTATAGCCAGCGGCAAAGTAGTGCTCGAATAATGCCCGCGTGTGCAGTCGCCAGGTCATAGCCAATTCGAAATGGGTCTGCTTAATCGTTTGAAATTGTGATGGGACCATCACCAGGACAACTTCAGCATTAGATTCTTTTTTCCAGGGCAACGGCCAGAGTAGTCTATCCTCGCCAAGTTCTCCTTGAGCAATCCAGGTTGCGCCTGCCGATTGCAAATCAGCCAATCCCGTTTGGGACCCACCGGTTAGGCGGTGTTCCACATAGGGATTGCGGATCCACCAATCCACCTGGAAACGATCAGAAGGTAGACCGGCATTGAGATTATCGCGCATTTCACCGTAGACATTCCGATAGTACGTGCGGCACACTGCCCCTAACTTGGCAATGTTCAGATAAGAATTCGCCCCTTCCAGGGGATCATACGTCCAGGTTACTAAATCCAACCCCTGCTGCAGCACCAACGCTCGTTGCTGCAATTTCATATGATACCCCACACCCGAGGAGCGCCATTCCGGCACCACACCCAATTGATGGGAACAATGCTTCACATGCCCATCAGGCGTTAGACCTACAAAACCAAAAAGATAAGCCACCATCTGATGCGTTTGGGCATCAAAGCCACCCAAAACCAACCCACCATTCTTCTGGGCGGTCACCAACAAGTGGACAGGTACGACATCCGTATCTCCCAGCATAGACCATGCCCGGCGCTGCACATCTACCGTCTGGTAGTAGTCATCAATGTGGTTAATGCGTTCAACTTCAAAAAGTTGCTGGCTCATAAATTCATTCAGGAGGCAATAGGTAAAATGAAGACAATATTAAGAAATGAAACCCGGTCCCTGACAATCTGGGGGATTGGTAAGGGCCGGGTTTCAGGTTAACAAAATGGTGGGTTAGTCTTCCTCTTCATCCCAATCTTCGTAGGCGTCTTCGTCTTCCTCCCCCTCGGCTTCCTCTTCGAAGCCCTCCTCCTCATCCTCCCATTCGGCCTCAACCACTGCCTCCTCTTCGTAATCCTCACGTTCTTCCATTGTGAGGCAACCATGATCAGGGTGGTATTCGATTTCGTCGGAGGTACACATGCCAGCTTCGTTGAAAATACACCGGTTATCCCAACATCGGATTTGCGTCATGGGATAAACCCCCCCTCTGAGAGATTATAATTGAAAATGTAAGGATATAGTTCTGATTGTTTCCTAATGTTAGCTATTTGCAAATTTCATATTCTGCCATAATTCTACCCCACTGAGCACGCAAAGCGCCGTAATGATCAAAGCCGAAGAGATGCAGTACGGGCAAATGGCATGAATAACGTACACCTCCAAGTATGTAAGATAAACGGAATACAAGACACCCATTAAGGCAATACTGAACGTCAAGAGCGATGCCGGAATGGGGCTAATTTCATCAACGGTATCCCGTCCCAGCGACAAAAGTATCAGAAGCAGGTACATGGCTGCGCCGAACAGGGCGACGGGAATGCCATTAATCATGGCATATGGGCTATTGTTGACAGTCTCGCAGCCCCCTACTCCGGAACAGAGGAGCGGTCCGCTACTACTATCATAATGGACCCAGGTAAGATATCCGGCAACGAGAAAACCTGCCAATGCCAGGATCAGGATCACCCGGCGGAGCAAAGATCCCCCCAACCACCCCACCACCGTTACCGGTGTACCACCACCAACGGTCGATGATAGCGCTGCAGCCGGCGGTCCTTTCCTGGAAATCCCTTCACCTCGCTCCACAGCCGGGGCCATTTTCCTTACCCTCCCTTGAGTGCATCATCAACTGCCGGCAGGAACTTGTCTGCCGGCAGGAATCCAGGGATTTTCTTGCCACTGACGAAGAAAGTGGGGGTACCGCTAACGCCGGCCGTGCGTCCTATTTCAAGACTGGCCTTAACCTTGCCGCTCATATCACCATTATCGAGACAGCTACTGAATTTCTTGGTATCCAGGCCAACCTGCTCAGCGAATTTTTTCAGATTATCCTTACTGAAGGAACCTTTATTCTCTTCTCCCTGCTTATTGAAAAGCAGATCGTGATATTGCCAGAATTTGTCAACTCCCTGGTCGAGCGCGCAATTACCGGCTTCGGCCGCCATATTCGATTCCGGTCCTAGGAATGGAAAGTCCCGAAAAATCAAGCGCACCTTCCCGGAAGTCAGGTAGCTTTTAAGCTGAGGGTAAACCTCCTTGACAAATTGGCCACAATAGGGGCATTGATAATCGGCGAACTCAACGATTGTGACCTTGGCATTGGGACTGCCGATATAGGGCCAGCCCTCATTCGTAACGCCAACCGTGGTACCGTCAAAGGCCATCGGTTTATTTGTGGTAGTATCGATGGCCTGGGTCGAGATGGGTATGGCTGTGGCGATCTGATTCGCAGCAGAGACGGGAGTGGTATTCGCTGCCGGTGCAGATGCGGTAGTATTACCGCTTCGGCCGCTAATCCAGACCAGAAGAGCAGCAATGACCGAAACTACTAATACCGCTCCGAATAACATCGGTAAAGATACCGACGAATTTTTTCTTGGTGAAGATCTAGGTGTTCGAGTAGACAAAGATTTTCCTCCAGTAACTCAATGATCAGACAAACTCAACCTTTTAGATGATATATTCAGGCCAATCCAGCATTTCCACCCGGACTTGAGAACCAGCAGGCAGATAGGTGGTCCCTTCCGGGACTACCAGAAATGCATTAGCCCAAACCATAGAACTCAGAATACCTGAACCCTGAACGGTCACATCGGTACCCCGAGTCGTAACCCAATAAGCTTCTCCCTCTCGCCGTACTAGGGCCCGCATATAATGGCGGCGCCCGCTATTCTCTATTGGCTCTTGCAGCACAGCCATGACCGAAGGTTTCCGCCAGGTAACGCTGCCTGCCATTTTCAAGATGGCGGGTCGGGCGAACACCTCAAAAGCGACAAATGCCGCCACCGGGTTTCCCGGAAGTCCAATTAAGGGGACGCCTCGTACCAGACCAAACGCCAGAGGTTTGCCGGGTTTGATCGCCACCTGCCAGAAATGCATCTCCCCCTCGGCAGCCAGTACATTTTTGACCATATCATAATCGCCGACCGAGACTCCGGCAGAGGTAATGAAGAGATCGACTTTGTGCCGTAGCCCTTTTTCAATTTTGCGCTGCAAATCTATAACTGTATCCCGCGCTATACCCAGGCAGATAGGTTCACCACCATACCGTTTGACCAGGGCTGCGTTGGCAAATTCGTTGCTATTACGGATTTTACCTGGGCTTAACGGTTCCCCCAGCTCTACCAATTCGTCGCCGGTGGCGATAATAGCTACCCGAGGCCGACGAATCACACTTACGCGCTCGACACCCAGGCTAGCCAGAACACCAATCTCCTGGGGACGTATCATAATACCCTTGGATAGCACCGTCTGACCGCGCCGGATATCTTCTCCCGGGAAGCGGATGTTTTCCCCTAAACAAGGCGAGTTATAGACGCTAATCAAACTGCCGGTATGCAGAGGGAGATCAGGGGGCTGATTTTCGCTGGTATCCTCAAAACGCACCACCGCATCCGCTCCCACTGGTATCGGAGCCCCCGTCATAATACGAATAGCCGTTCCCGAACGTACCGGCTGGTCTGCCATGGCCCCGGCGGGCACTTGACCAATCATCTGCAATTGGGCCGGTGAATCCCGACTGGCAGTAGCCAGATCAGATGTACGCACGGCATAACCGTCCATGGCTGAATTGGCAAAGGGTGGAATGTCGCTGCCGGATATTATATCCTCTCCCAGAAACCTATCCAAGCCATCCAACAAAGTCACAGTTTCTGTGGAAAGTGGCTGGATATGTTCGAGAATATTTGCCAGAGCGGTCTCAACAGATATTAATTGGCTCATCGACCTTTTTTCTTGGAAGGTTTAGATAACCCGCCAATTCGGCATTAGTATACCATTATCCACTCAATTGTCAATAGATTTTTGTGAGATTATTATAAGACCTCAAAATCAATGTATGACAAAGCCGACATATCAGACTGTCAACGATGGTTTGACTATCTGGCGCGTGGGCGCGGTGAACGCGCCCCCCTCCGTTACAGTATGATTGATAGAAGACTACCGGCTGGGGGGGAGCAATCAACCCAAGCTGACGCGCGAGATAATTTCGCGACAGGTAACCCCTAACCGTGCTGCACCGATTTAACCACGCCGGCTGCTTCCAGGGCCTGAATCTCCCCCCGATCCCAGCCAGCACTTTCTAATATCTCCCATGTATGCTCTCCCAGAGCCGGAGCAGGTGTCGTTTGAGCCCGTTTAGTGAGAGGGAAAGGGGAACCTGTCTGGCGCAGATTTCGTACATCTATTTCGGGGGAATCAGCCAGACCACGAGCTTGCACTTGTGGATGACGTAACATCTCATCAAAGGTATTCACAGGCTCCACACATGCATCGACTTCCCGGAAAAGCCCCAGCCATGATTCACATGAGCGGCTTTGCATTAAGATTCTAACTTCAGATATAGCGCTAGTATCAAACTGGCGGGGAATTAAATCTTCCCGGACGACAGTTCTGCAGAAAGTGGCCCAAAAATCCGGCTCCAGGGCACCTACAGACAAGAAACGGTCATCCGCAGTCTGATATACGTTGTAGCATGGCAAGCTGCCGGAGAGGGGCATTTGACCCCGTGCTGGGTTGCGCCGCCCATTCGTGAAAAATAGCCCCCCCGCTACCGGCGCGACCCAAGAGATTACCGCATCTAGCATGGCCACATCCAGGTAGGTGCCCTCCTGGCGGCTGCCCCGCCCCACTAACGCCCCCAGAATTGCTACGGCTGCCAGCATTGCTCCCGCCAAATCGGCAATCTGCACCCCCGGCATAATGGGTGGCCCACCAAGAGATCCGTTAAGAGCCAACAGCCCACCCAAGGCGATATAATTCAAATCGTGTCCGGCGCGGGAATGAAGCGGGCCATTCTGACCATATCCTGAAAGGGAGCAGTAGATTATGGCTGGGTTAACACTCTGCACGGCTTCATAGTCTATGCCCCAGCGGGAAACGGCACCGGGACGGAAACTTTCCACAATGATATCGGCATTTTGGGCCAGTTGAAGGAAGAGCGCCCGGCCACGCGGGTTGCGATAGTTTAGGGCGATGCTTTTCTTATTGCGGTTAAGAATCTTAAACATACCATTGCCTCCCATATTATCGGGAGACAAGCGCGCGTAGTCCCCAATGCGCGGAGTTTCTACTTTAATAACTTCGGCCCCCATATCCGCCAGGAGCATGGTACAATAGGGACCTGGCAACAGGCGAGATAGATCGAGAACCCGGATTCCGGCCAGGGGTTGGAATATCATGTATATCTCCCGTTCATAGGTCCTGCTATAATCAGCATGACCTGATCGCTTTTAAGGATACTTTCCCGTCTTTACTTTCTCATTATGGAAAGACCAGACAAGGAATTCTGTCTAAACAAGATAGATATGTCAAATGACATGTCGGCCGGTTGACATGCGCCTAAGCGGATTCTATAATTCGGTTAAACCTATTACAGGATAGAAGCTATGTATTGGAACAAACTACCTACGGCCGAGGCCCAAGGACACCTGCTGGTACACAATCTGGCGGATAAACATGGCCATCATGTTTTGCACAAAGGACAAAATCTGCACCAGGAGGCCATCGCACAGTTAGTGCAGATGGGAATCACAGAAGTTTTGGTGGCCGTGCTGGAACCAGGCGATGTACACGAGGACGTAGCAGGAGGGCGCCTGGCAAAGGCTATCATGGGAGAATATCTCAAAACCTCCCGGCCGGCCGGTGGGCGTGTGAATTTGGTATCCCAGACTCTGGGGGTAGTGAAGATAAATTCCACCCTATTGCGCCAAATCAACCATCTCCCTGGGTTAGCTGTAGGTACCATACCGCAAAACACGGTCGTACACCCGCGGAACCTGGTAGCAACCATTAAGATTATCCCCTATGCGATACCTGCGGCTGTGCTGGACCAGGTTGACCAATTGATAGCGGACCATGGACCGGTTATCCATATCCGGCCAATACCACCTCGAAAAGTTGCCGTCATCCTGACCAGCAGCCCCTTCGGCAGAAGCAAAACGCGGGAGACATTGGAATCCCCCGTCCTTTCCCGCCTGCAGGCATTGGGTGCAGAAGTTATAGCGTTTTCTGAAGTTGACCAACAGGTCGAGCCACTGTGTAATACGTTGGAGCAAGTTAAAAAAGCCGGCGCCGAGTTGGTAGTGATTGCCGGAGAGACATCGATCATGGATATACAAGACACCACTCCCCAGGCGATTATCGCAGCGGGCGGAACCATTGAACACTATGGCGCCCCGGTTGAGCCCGGGAACCTGCTTTTGGTAGCCTATATGGATCAAATCCCCATCCTTGGCGCCCCAGGCTGCGTACGGTCAAAAGAAACGAATGTGGTGGACATGCTGCTGCCACGGCTGTTGGCAGGAGAGCATTTGACCGCTGAAGATATTATCGAATTAGGAGAGGGTGGGTATATGGTGAAACAAGCCCATTGATGGTGGCAGGCAACCGGCTGCCTGAAATCCGCAGACCGGCGGATTACCATGGAGCAGATGCGGTGCCGGTTTTTAGTCCTCATGTTTCGTCCCTGAGAGGCTAGCTGCTGGGACTTGACCGCCGGGTAAGATGCGCTCTGGATAAGTATAGACATTCATCGCCCGGCTACGGGCATATCCTACCAATGTAATATGCCACTCCTGGGCCAGACGAACGGATAAAGACGTCGGGGATGTGCGCGACACCACGATTGGGACGCCCATTTTGGCGGCTTTTGCCAACATATCCGAAGAAACCCGGCCGGTTGATAAAAGGATCTGTCCGGTGGGATCGATATGTTCCATCAAGGTAGCGCCGTAAATCTTATCCAGGGTATTATGGCGCCCTACGTCCTCAGCATAAAATAGCAGGCGATTCCCGTCGCTCAAGGCGGACGTATGCACGCCCCGTGACTGCTGGTACAGCCGAGCTTTCTCTTGCAAGGCTTCCAATTGGGTAATAAGCTGGCCGAAGGTCACCTGCCGCGTGGAATTTACCGGCATGGCAGTAGCTGTCAGATCTCGGAACGTTATGCCGCCACCACAACCGGATGTCAAAGTATGTTTTTCCGGCATCTTAATATTCCCATTGGTAAGGCGCACATCGATAACACCTACGGCCTCTTCGCAGGTGCGGATCGTCAGCAGACCGTTATATCCGAATTCTGGACAATACCAATATACCCGGTCGGGCGCTTCGTAAACACGCAGCCAGGCTACATCCTCCAAACCGCGGATGATGTCCTCAGAACGCAGAAAGCCCAAGGCCAAATAGTGAAGTTGCAATGGCGAACACATGAAGGTGACCCATTCGCGGCGGTTAACATAGAGCGTCCAGCGGGTTTCGCCAATTACCAGGCCATCGACAAGCTGGCTTCCCTCCTGAGTGACCTGGGTATAGGTAACCTCCATCAGTTCAGCAACCATATAGCCACCATCAAGGCAATACCCAGAAGACTGTTAAAGCAAGTACTGGCGCGCTTCTTCGAATTCTTCCGGGGTATTAACATTAATAAAAGAACGAAACTCGGGATCCAGCGGTGAGATTTCGGCCGGTCCCACAAAGCGGGTCTTCACACAGGGTAAAAAGCTGATCAGACGTAGGTCGTCCGCCAAAATGCTCTGCAGGATTCCCGGCAGACAAGTTTTCGCGTAAACTGCATGCATAGGGTGCAAATCAGCAGATTTGGCCGTGGATTCCCCGGCAGTTTTAGCGGTCTGGCCTTTTAATTTAGCTGGGGCCTGAGGCATAACCACATCGTAGCCTTCGATCAGACCAGCTAAATATACTATCAGTCGGGGATTCAGATAGGGCATATCACAGGCGACAATGATACTCTTGGAATAACGGGCGGCTATCAACCCTGAATAAATGCCACCCAAAGAACCTTTCCCGGGAATTACATCCGCGATCAAACGTACAGGCCATGAATTATAGGGGTCAAACTGATTGGTGACCAAAATCACATCATCACTGAGAGGCATCAATAGATCTACAATACGTCTGACCAAGGGTTTGCCGCCGAAATCAATCAGAGCTTTATCCCGTCCCATCCGCCGGCTTTGGCCTCCTGCCAGGATCACGGCACTCATGTTGAGGGACATAAGTTTTCATTCCTCACTGGCAAAAGCATACTATCACCTTACGAAGCATAGAGGAGATAATCTTGCCTGTCCAACAAACGGGGGATATCTGAGAAACCCAGTGGGGAACTAACATTAGGAATGACGAGGGCGAAAGCAGCCAGGCTTTCGCCCTCTGTCACTCCAATATACAGTGCTGTGAAAAAGAGTTTTCGGGATTAATTCAGGAATGCGTATCCAGGTAAATTACCGCCTCACCCACCGAGGTAATCTTCTGGGACTGTTCGTCGGAGATCTCTCCACCAAATTCCTCTTCAAAAGCCATGATCAACTCAACCAGATCTAGCGAATCTGCTTGAAGGTCTTCTCGAAAGCGCGCGTCCATAGTAACCTTCTCTGGTTCTGCGCCCAATTGATCGACAATAATGTCTCTCACACGCTCATAGGTGCTGCCGGCCATAGTCGGGGTCCTCCTGAAAGCTGGGTATGGATTTCGAGCTAGTATACTGCCTCGACTCTGAGACGTCAAGATGGCTTATTTTCCAAATATACCAATCCGACACCACAGTCATCTACGCCAGTTTGACAAAGCCAGATACAGTAGACTAAAATTTGACAACATTAAACTTTGGGTAACCGGGAATATTGTTTCCCGGAAAATACGTGATATTTATCTCATTTTCACCCATTTAAACACCTGAGCGCAATAGAAGTTACGGAGATTATTCGATTGACCTCCGAACGCAAATTAGATCATGTGCGAATCAATCTTGAAGAGGATGTGGGTTTCAAGGGGCTCACTACAGGTTTAGAACGTTACTGTTTCCTTCACAGTGCTCTACCCGAACTGAACCTGCAGGAAGTAGACACCCACACCACCCTTTTCAAGAAGACATTGGCTGCCCCGCTAGTGATATCTTCCATGACCGGGGGTGCCGGCTCATTAGAAAAGATTAATGCCAACCTTGCCACAGCCGCGCAACAGGCACATATTGCTATGGGGGTGGGCTCACAACGGGCAGCTATTGTCGATCCGCGCTCCCAATATACCTTCCGGGTGCGGGATTATGCCCCAGATATTTTGCTATTCGCCAATTTAGGAGCCGTACAACTCAACTATGGCTTCGGCGTGACGGAATGCCAACGGGCGGTAGAGATGATCGCGGCAGATTGCCTCATTTTGCATCTCAATCCACTCCAGGAATGTGTACAACCCGAGGGTGACACCAATTGGTCTAATCTCTTGCCTAAAATCGAAGAGATCTGCCATAAGGTTGGTGTACCTGTCATCGCCAAAGAGGTGGGTTGGGGGCTTTCCTTCGACGTGTGCCACCGGCTATGGGAGATCGGGATCTCTGGCTTGGATGTCGCAGGTTCGGGTGGAACTTCCTGGAGCGAGGTAGAAGCCCACCGGACAACGGATGAGCGGCTACGTCGCCTGGCGCTAACTTTCCGCGAATGGGGAATTCCCACTGCAGATACTCTCTTGATGGCCAGACAGGCTGCTCCAGAATTGACTCTGATCGCCAGTGGTGGCCTGCGCAACGGCCTGGAGGTAGCCAAAGCCATAGCTCTAGGCGCCCACGCAGCAGCCATGGCCGGCCCCTTTCTACGACATGCGGTAAATTCCGTGGAGGCCGTAGTAGAGGAAATCGAAACATTACGGCAGGAATTGCGTCTGGCAATGTTCCTCAGCGCCAATCCCGATCTGGCACACCTACGGGATACACCGGCCCTGATATCCATTAAAGTAGACCACACAGATATTTTTGGGGAGGGATGTTGAAATGGGGAAATTAGGCAAAATTATAAGGGGGGCAATACTTGGTGGCCTGGGTATGGCAGCATATAATGCCTGGGCGGACGTGCAAGCGGGTCCAATCCGTTACGACCTGCCCGGGGAAGGACGTTTTTTTCGTTGGCGGGAGCAGCAGATATTCTATCAAGTCGCTGGAGATGGTCCTCCTATATTCTTAGTACATGGGGTCAACGCCGGGGCATCCCTGTATGAGACCAGGCAGGCGTTCACCGCACTGGCGCAGGATTTCCGGGTATTTGCCATTGATCTGCTGGGTTTCGGGTTATCAGACCGCCCGGCCCGCTCCTATGCTCCAGAACTCTATATAGATTTGTTGAACGATTTTATTATGGAGGTAATCCAGGCGCCCACAGCCGTTATCGCCATTTCTCTATCCGGTGCTTATATCATATCTGTAGCAGAAATGCGGGCCGATATGATTACCCGGCTGATATTAATAGCCCCTACTGGAATAGAAGCATTAACAAAATCTGCGGGAATCCTTGGCACTGCTTTGCAGACATTGTTTTTCACGCCCGTTATTGGAACTTTCGTGTTCAACCTGCTGGTTTCCCGGCCCAGTTTAACTTTCTTCTTGCGAACTCAGGCATATTTCGACGCAAGCATGATTACCGATCCCTTGCTAGCCAACTACTACGCCACCACGCATATGCCCGGAGCTCGCTATGCCCCCGCCGGTTTTGTCAGCGGTGGCCTTAACCATACCATCGGAGATCTGTACCGGAAATTAAACCTGCCTATCCTGGTTGTGTGGGGACAGCAGGCAGTCACAACTCCGGTCAGCCAGGCGCGGTCATTTATCGACTCGAACGATAAAGCCACCTTGCGCGTTTTTGATCGCGCCCGTCTGTTACCGCAAGAAGAGCACCCCGAAGCTTTTGCGGCAGTGGCAAAAGAATTCTTGACTTCTGTAAAAATCGCGGAATTAATGTAAAATTGACTTGTTAAGCTTCAAGCATTTATAATAACAATAATTCGGCTACTAAATAAGCGTCCGACTCAAGGGGGAATCGACAAGGAGGCCATGCAATGAACCAGATCCCGGATTTGGTATGGGGAATCATCCTGGGCCTGGCCATTGGCCTGGTACTATATATCCTGCTAATCGTGTTCTATTGGCGCAACCAGCTAAACGAGTTGCACGGACAGACTAGCACGTTGAGTACCAGTCTAGAGAGCCAGAGTAGGGCAGCCAATGAGGCCATGCAAAATCTACAAGCTGCCGAGTCACGCCTGGTCGACACCCAGGCACAATTGAAGGATTATGAATATCGCCTGAATCAAGCGCGCAACCATATTCAGGAACAGGCAGCACAGGTAAACGAGTTTGAGCTGCAGCTTGAACAGCGGGAGCAAGAGTTTTCTACTACAAAATCGGAATTGACCGCCGTCCAGCGCGAGGTGCAACGGGTACAAGGCATTGTAGCCGATAGGGAAGTGGGATTGATAGATGCCACAGCTCGCTTGAAGGATCGGGATTTGCGGGTTTTGGAACTGGAAGATAAATTAAAGGAGAAGGAAGAAGTACTGGACAAATTAATGGCCTGGCTGCAGGAACGTCAGGCGCAATCGGGCCAATTGGAATCACAGGTTGAGAGTAAGAACGAGGAGCTTTCGAGTTTACACAACCAGATCTCCAGCCTGAAGGATGAGTTGGTGGCCTCCGGTCAAAAGGTCCAAGATCTCTCAGATCAGTTGGAGCTGTGCTGGAAGAACGCCGCCGAATTTGAGAAGAAGACACAGGCAGAAAATTACGAAGGACACATCTCTCAATTAAACCAAGATCTAGCAGAGGCGCAGCGGCAAGGAAACGCGTCGCAGCAACAGTTGCAAGAGATCAACAGTGCGAAAAGCGACCTGGAACAGCAATTGTTGCATATCCGCGACGATAACACCAGTCTGGAAGAGCGCTTAAAACAGGCGCACCAGGAAACGGAGTTGGCGCGGAATGCTATCACCCAAACATTAACGTCCCAACAGGAGCTGCAAATCCGGGTCAAGGGGCAATCTGAGCGCCTCAGCCAGCTTGAGGCTGAAATTCAAGAGCAGGATCAACGTCTGGCGCAAGTCAATGAATCTCTGCAGCAGTCCAATCAGAAGAACCAGGCTTTCGAAACCAACTCTGTGGATAAAGATAATCAGATTAAAGCTTTGGAGATGCACCTGGCGGAAAGACAAAAGTCACTGGGGGAGTTGCAGGCTCGGCTGGATAAATACCGCGCTCAACCAGCCGAGAGCGCCCCATCGGCAGAGATAATGGACCGGTTGCACACCTATGAAAGCCGTATTTCTGAGGTGGAATCGGAATTGCATGCCGCCCAAAACCAAGTGCAGGAGCTTAAAGCCCGGCTTGCCAGCCAGCCTCAAATTATGGCATCTCAGGAAGCAGATCATCAAGACGATAACATAGTAGGCAACAGGCGCGACGCTAATAATGTTAGTGGTAAGTCGGCATCTGCTCCGGAAAGTCCTCTGACCGATTTTCTCGATTCGCTTTTCCGAAAACGGTAACAGGGGATTTCCGTGAGGCAGCCATCCATCGAAGAAATTACCGGGATCGAACTGGCTAATTTGATCTCGATTACAGAAACCGAGATGCGGGCGCTGCTCAGGCCGGAACAGATAGAGGAACATTCATATACCGGAACAACCCTTAGCCCACCTCTTGGGCCTTTCTATGGCATGCTCCTCTATCATCTTGGTTGGGCCGATGCTGCTTTCCAACCGGCAGCATTTCCCGGGGGGAAACGCCTGCGGCCAGCTATGCTCTTAATGGCCTGCCAGGCGGTGGGAGGCGACCCGCAACGCGCTGCCCCGGCTGCAGCCGCTATTGAATTGGTTCACAATTTTTCCCTGATCCACGATGATATTGAAGACGGGGATAAAATGCGCCATGGCCGGCCCACCCTTTGGACACTAGTTGGCATCTCCCAGGCAGTCAATGCCGGCGATGCCCTCTTTGTCCTGGCACGCCTTGCATTGCACAACCTCGCCCAACAGGGATATGATACCAGCACTATCCAGCACTGCTTTGAGCTTTTTGATAGGGCGTGTCTTTCCCTTACCCAGGGCCAATACCAGGATATATCTTTCGAGCAACGATGGGATGTCAGCCTGACAGAGTGTCTGCAGATGATATACGGCAAAACCGCTGCCCTACTGGAAGCAGCTTTGCAGATCGGCGCTTTGCTAGGAGGTGCCACTCCGACCCAACAGGGATATTTCCGAGAACTTGGCCGGAATCTAGGGCTGGCATTTCAGATCCGGGATGACATCCTGGGCATCTGGGGAGAAGAGACCCGTACCGGCAAATCGGCAGGCAACGATATCGCCCGTAAGAAGAAGAGCCTGCCGGTAGTTTATGCCTTGCAGGAACTTCAAGCAACGAGTCCGGAGAACTGGCAGATGCTAAACTCCCTTTACCAACAACCTGACCTATCCCCTTCAGACATAAGTGCTGTCCGCGAGATTCTTGAAAACAGCGGAGCCTACGCTTATGCCCAGCGACTTGCCACTACACACCATCAACAAGCCTTGGAAGCTCTGCAGCGGGCGACCGGGGATACTCTAGCCAGCCGGTCCCTCCATTCCCTGGCCAATTTCCTGTTACGGCGTGATTATTGATTTCAAATCGGACTTGTATCCGGATTTCCTCTAACCCCTACCTATAACCTGTTCTCTACTTGGATAATTTACCTAAAACCCCTTGACAAGACTTTGCTGGCGAATCCCGTTTTCCGTAGATAGGGCACCGGATTTCGCCGGATGTTACGCTTAGTGGTGACGTTCTCCACTCCGATTTTCGAAAGTTTTCGGCTCCAAAAACAGATATTTTGAATTCGCCAGCAGAATCTTGACAAGGGAGAAATCTAGTATTATAATAATTATAAACTAGTCTGCATTACAAACAAGTTTATAAGGAGATACCGATGAGCACAGATATTGACAAGATGGTGCAGCGGGTCAACCGATATTGGTACGAGGATGGAATTGGTGAAATCTTTGCCGGGTTTCTGCTCGTCTTAATTGGTCTCACCTTCTGGTTGCAAGGGATAGTGCCTTCCGGCTCCCCCCTGGCAGCAGTTTCAGCATTGGCATTTCCTGTCGTAGTCATCGGGGGCATGTGGATCGGCAACCGGCTGGTAAAAGGCGTTAAAAACCGGCTTATCTATCCCCGGACGGGTTACGTGAGCTACCAGCGCCCGAACAGCGGCAGCAGTCGATGGCTCACAGGTGTAATTGGGGCTTTTATGGCCGCTCTAGTAGCCTTATTGTTCGTTACCTATCCAATTTCACTCCTGTGGTTACCGGCGTTACAGGGGCTCCTCGTCGGAATCTTTCTAATCTACCTGGGGAACAAAGTTAATTTGATTCGTTTTTACCTGCTGGCTGCAATTTCAACGCTGATTGGCGCGATCCTATCTTTGCATGGTGTGGGTGATCCTATGGGTAGCGCTGCCTACTTCGCTTGTATGGGCATAGTTCTGGCGACTAGCGGGGGCGGCGCCTTGTACCGTTACTTCCAGCAGACGCGCCCCCTATCGGAGCAGGAATAGATGACCAAGGATTTCAGGCATGTAACCGAGATTGATCGCCTGTTGCATGAGCCATCCAGGTTGGTGATTGTCACTATCTTGTACACAGTGGAGAGCGCCGATTTCCTTTTCCTGCAGCGGGAGACAGGTTTGACAAAGGGAAATCTTTCAACTCATCTTGCCAAATTGGAAGCCGCAGGTTATGTAGACATTGAGAAAACTTTTCGTGGTAAGGTGCCGTTGACCATTTGCCTGCTAACAGAAGTGGGACGAGAGGCATTCAAGGTCTACCGGAATCATCTGAAACGCGTAGTAGACAGTATGCCAGAGTAATGCCACACGCATGAGTAGATCAAACCAACCGCTCAGGAATGCGAGGGAACGAGAAGAGCCGGTTCCAGAAACTCGGCCATAACTGGGTTACTCACCAGGTAGGCTCGCTGCGTCAGCCGCACCCGCCAGGCCCCAGATGTTCTCACCAGCTCGATCAACCCTCGCTCCTGTAAGCGGGGTAAGACCTCGGCGTAGACCACCGTAAAATCCAGACCAAATCGATTTTCAAAACCGGTAAGATCCACCCCTTCCTGCAGAAGACGCAGCCCCAGAAATGCCGTTTCAGCCACTCGGGTTTTCAGATCCAAGGTTTCAACCTCTGCCAAGGGGCGCCTGTTCTCCTGGACACTAGCCAGATACGGGCGCAGACGGGTTTCTATTTTGTAGCGCCGATTATGGTCGTCATATCCATGCGCCCCTGGCCCTAATCCAACATAAGGCTGATTGCGCCAATAGGTGAGATTGTGACGGCTCTCATACCCGGGTTTCGCCCAATTTGAGATCTCATAATGTTGGTAACCCGCTTGGGCCAGACGCTCACAAGTGTAGTCGTACATATCGGCGGCCAAATCCGGCAGAGGTGCAGGCACCCGACCACGCCGCACCATGACTTCCAGGGGGGTGTGTAACTCAACTTGCAGGCCGTAAGCCGAGATGTGTTCGGGTTGCAGATCCAGAGCTATTTCCAGGTCCAATTGCCACATAGCCAGAGTTTGACCCGGCAGGCCGTAGATCAGATCGAGATTGAGATTTTCAAAACCTGATTGGCGAGCACGCGCAAAAGCTTCCATGGCTTGCGTAGCAGTATGCCCTCGACCCAGGAGATGCAGCAAATGGTCATCGAAGGTCTGCACACCCATGCTCAGACGGTTAATGCCAAAGGCATGCAGTTGAAGCAGGTAATCCAGAGATAGGTTTTCAGGATTGGCCTCGGCGGTCACTTCCGCACCAAGAACCAGATCAAAATGCCCCAGCAGAGTACCTAAAATCAACTGCCAATCTGCCAAAGAGAGCAGGGAAGGTGTGCCACCGCCGAAGAAGATGGTCTCAACAGGGCCGGTAATTTCTTCCCTGGCCAGATATATCTCCCGCGCCAGAGCTTGGATAAAATCCGGGCGCAACGCCAGTAGCCCTGGGTAAAGAGTGAAATCACAGTAGGTGCATCGCCGTCTGCAAAACGGGATGTGTAGATAAATGCTTTGACTCATTTGATAAATTATAGCAGGGAAACAGGGGAACAGCGAGGATGACATGCCCGGTAAACACCGCATTCGCGGCAATTCAGACGCCGGTGAGCTTGTAAGCGGTATAGGTTAAAGCTTCGCGGAGCACATATCGGAATTCCAGGTCCGGGTTACGGGAGATGGGGCTGGTACGGGTAGGAGAGGAATAGGGCTCTAACCCGTAATCTCGCGCAATCTGCATCACGCGGAGCATATGGAAAGGATCACTCACCATCAGCACATTTCTATACCCACGGTTTAGCAGCATACTGCTCGCTGCAGAAATGCTTTCTAAGGAATTGCGACCTTCATCTTCTTGCAAAATACGATTGGGCGGCACGCCGCGTAAGACCAGGTAATTGCGCGCCGACTCAGCCTCGGAAAAACGGTCACCTTCCTGCTTTCCACCGGTAACAACTACCAGCGAAGCCATATGTTGGCGGTAGAGATCCAGTGCGTGATCCAACCTGGCCCGCAAGACAGGGGAGGGCGTACCGTTGTATTGGGCAGCACCCATAACCACGATAGCATCGACATTCCGCTGTTCATCGACTTTGGACACCGAATAGATCTGAAAACATAGAAATGCCAGATAGACTCCTAGCAGAGCAAATACGATAAAGGCGAGCCGCATCCATCGGCCCAACCAGCGCCCGGCAACGCCACCACAGAGGGCCGATTTCTGGGTCGTACGGTTTGCGGATTTAGCCCGCTTTCTCGTCAGGATGGAAAACTCCAGGATGCCGGAACGCCTCGGTCTAGACACCCTGATCCTACCAGGAACGGATAAAATAAAGGATGGCAAACAGTAACTCCTAAGAAATCTTAAACATGTGCTTACTTCCATAACGAGTATGCCATGCCAATATTACTTGATTTCCGCAATATTCGGAGCATTGCCAGTATTAAAACGATTCATGGCAGCCTGAATTCCTTCACTGATGAAGAGCTCGACAGCCGGAAGGGCGCCATCCAGCATGTACTTCACAACGGGAAGTTCATCCCGGGTGAAGGGACTCAGCAAATAATCCACCGGATCCCAACCCGCAGGGGGGCGACCTATCCCCAGGCGCAATCGGGGAATTTCCTTACTGCTTGCAGCCTGGATGATGGATATCATCCCTTTTTGACCACCCGCCCCCCCATCAGCTCGCAGGCGAATTGTACCTAAGGGCAGGTCCATCTCATCATAGCAAACGAGGAGATTCTCCAGGGGGATCTTGTAATAATGCAATAGCGGGATCACTGACTGGCCACTGGCATTCATATAGGTTAAAGGCTTTACCAGGTAGACTTTTTTGCCCGCAACCGTACCTGATCCCATTCTACCCTTAAACATCACGCGATCCAGCGAAATCCCTTGGGCAGCAGCAAAACGATCTATCAGCATCCAACCGGCATTATGGTGCGTGAAAGCGTACTCGGGGCCAGGATTTCCGAGCCCAGCGATCAGAAGTGGTCCGTGCGCCATCTTCGTCTAGCTCAGTAACCGGCGGACTATAGCAAGTATACCGAGCAGCATAAACACCGCCGAGGTCGCCCCAGCTCCCAGCACAAAGGCCCGCCCCAATCCTTCCATATCTAGCCGGATATCTAATAAGGCAGCCGGGTTCTGGAGAATGTTACGTTGGCGTGCCGCAGCGTCACCAATTAATACCCGCGTAGGCGTAGGCTGCAGCGAGCTTCCTCCCCCGGCAGCCGTTGGATTCGTAATACCGCTGGAGGCACCAATGATCGCGGTAAATGTCGGTTCAACCACCTGGGGTTGCTGCACCCCGACCGTAGGCGTAGGAGGGCGCGGCGTAGGCGTCTGGGACACCTCCGTGGGTGTGACCGTGGCTGTGGGTTGGGTATTAGCTATAACTAAGCCGGTGATCACTGTATTGCAGACCTCCTGGGCTCTCTTATCGACCACTACCAGTCTGAGGCTATACGGACCATCCGGTACCCGGGTTGTCGTCCAGGAGTCCAAGCGGCCGTTGGTCACTGGCTGGTTATATGTCGTCGAAACCGCAACCCATTGGGTAGGATTATTGGCAGGCAGGAATTCCACTTTGTAAAAGTTGAAATCGGCTATATTCGCACTCCCATTAATTTCTACCGTGCCTCGTAAAATAGCATTATTCCGTGGCGATGTAACTCCTACACTCACGCAAGACTGGGCTACAGGAGCAGCCTCAGTCTTGGTCAGAGGATTGAACTGGCTGCCTAGTATGAGCGTTACAAGAACGACACTTATCGTTAATTTTGAGATTCTTAGCATTAACCAATCCCTTACTAGATGGTCATTTTCGGACAAAATTGGAATTAGTGTATCATAATTGCCTGCCTGTCGCAAACAATCAAACAAGCAGATAAAAATCGTTACATTTATACCTGGTTCTCACAAAAATATCAAGCGAAAATCCTTGCCAAACAGTAAAGCATGTGATATACTAATCATTAGAGATTAATAAATAACCTCTCTCGCTCCTCATTTTGCCGTTATGCAACCTGTCGTTAAGCCAGATCGTCGGACGGGGGAGGAATTGTTGCAGCACTGTTACAATTGCACTGCCACCTGGCCGGTGCCAATGGAGGAGAGCCCTCAGTGTTAAGTGACTTTGAGGATTCCAGGAAACCAGTACCTCACCCTGTCCGCAAAGATCGCCCACGACGAAGGTCTAAATCCAATCTTGCATCTCTGCAATTAACCCCCGAAATCGAAGAAGCTCCCCAAGATGATGTGCTGGACTTTAACCAACTCTCCGCTGGAATCTTAGAACGCCATCTAGAAGAGGATAGTTCCAGCGAATTCTTTGCCATGGGCCAAGAAACCGAAGACTTCTCAGAAAGTGATGTACTGGATCTCTATCTAAAAGAGATCAGTCGTATCTCTTTGTTAACCAGAGCACAGGAGGTTGACCTTTGCCGGCGCATTGAGCGCGGCCTGGAAGCTGAGACTTTGTTGATCCGTCAGGGACCATCGGGCCGGGGAAAGGATCGAATATCCAAAGAATGGCAGGATCCCGCCGACCGCGTCCGTTTGCAAGAGATCCAGGATGGCAGATCGGCGCGTGATCATCTGATCAGGGCCAATTTCCGGTTAGTCGTCAGTATTGCTAAAAAATATCTGGGGCATGGGGTCGGTTTTCTCGACCTGATTCAGGAAGGGAATATTGGCTTAATTCGCGCAGTGGAGAAGTTCGATTACCACCGGGGATTCAAATTTAGTACCTATGCCACATGGTGGGTGCGGCAGGCAATCACGCGGGCCATTGCCGACCATGGACGCACTATTCGCCTACCTGTACATATGTGTGAACATATTAACAAGTTGACGCGGTTATCCTATCAAATGGCTCAGGATTTGGGCAGAGATCCCTCTTCCGAAGAGCTAGCAGTAGAGTTGGAAACCACGGCCAAACGCGTAGAGCGGATTCGCAAAGTTGCCCAACGTCCCCTTTCCCTGGAAATGCCGGTGGGAGAGGAGCATGAGAATAGCCTGGGAGAATTCATCGAAGATGATGCCGAGCGTCCCCCGGCAGAATTGGCGGCGCTAAATCTGCTGCGAGACCAGATCGAGATGGCGATGGATACCCTGACCGCTAGAGAAGGACGGGTATTAGCGCTACGGTTTGGACTGCGGGATGGCCGGATGCACACGCTGGAAGAGGTGGGACGCAAATTTGGTGTCACACGGGAACGTATCCGTCAAATCGAAGCCAAAGCCCTTAGTAAGCTGCGTCACCCCACCCGCCGCGAGCCCCTGCGCGATTATTTAGGTTAAAATTCAAGGAAGGGGTCCCGATTCTGCATAGCTGGAATTCGGGACCTTTTTTATTGGTCACGCCAGCGGTAGCGGGAGGTTAGAGCCTGGCGAAAATCATCCAATACGCCGGGCTTACTATTATCCCCCAATCCCCAGGCATCGGCATTTGTCCAGCGATATAGCAGTAGAGCCCGAATCTTCTGATTTTGAGGGTTTGAATTCCAGGAATTAATCTCGTCGTAAGCCTGCCGGACCCAACCAACATTCCGGGTATCCCAGGTCTTCTGGGGATTGTTCGGATCCCGATCCTGATCTGTTTCGGTGATATAGACTGGTCGATTCCGCAACCCGGACGGAATAACAGCCATAAAATCCCGGTAGGTCCGGAAGTTAAAATGTGCTCCGGCAAATTGGGGCCAGGGTTGGGTTTCATCCTGGATAAGCATATCTACACCGGCCGATGTCTGACGGATGCCGTGAGTATAGGTATGGATGGCTATACCGTCGCAGGTATTACCCAAAAGGTTGAGAATATCTGCAAAATATTGAACCCAGTAGCCGCTGGGGTTAGCCGGGTACCGGGTTTGATCGTTCCAGGGAGCTGTCGCAGCTACGATGACCTGATCCTTGTCATGGCCATTCAGGCCGCGGATAGCAACCCGTACCTGGCGGTAGCAATCGGCATATCTATCGGGGGTGATAACCTGCTCTACGGGTGTATTGTAGCCTGGCCGTTCAGCGACCATATTGGGCTCATTCCCGACGATCCAAATGTGGCAACCCCGCGACCGGCCGACCCAATCGGCGCACTTAGCAGCAAAGGAGCCATACGATGTCTGGAACGGGATCGTACCACGGGAACTCGGGTCATCATCCGAATATCCGTTATTCAGCCGCACCATCACTCCTAGACCGTGATCCACCTGTGGCGCAAAATCACGGGCCCCCTCATTAACCTTTGTGGTATGGAGCACCCAGCCAGGCACTCCGGCTTGCAGCATAATATTTTCCCCGCCGAGATCGTGAAAGCCGTAGAGGAAGGGTGATTCCCCCGCCGGCAAAGGCTCGGTGGGCGTGATCGGCCCCTGGCTGGTGTCGGGAATTAATAAAACCTGTCCTACGTTAATCAGGTTGGGATTGCTGATGTGATTATAATCCGCAATAATGCGCCATTTACTATAATCTCCGTAGTAGCGGAAGGCAATACCGCTGATGGTATCGCCAGGCTGCACTATATACTGTGCTGCCCCCTGAGGCACACCAAAATCACCCACATAAGAAGTAGCTGCATCTCCAAAGACACTAGCTAACGTCTTTCCTTCTGCCGCTGCTTTTCGCTCCAGGCGGTCTGCCAAATCTGCACGCAGATCAACACATATTTGTCGTGTGCCGGTCGCCATATCTATCCGTTCTCCGAGCATAAATCTAGGATCAGTGAGGCACATTCTAACACAATTAAACTAGCGTGTACAACAGAGTTGATATAAAATTTGGCAAGTTGGCAAGGTTGGCAAGGGGGTGGGCGTCAAAGTTTTGCGAGATTGGCGAGGGCAAGGAAGGGGGGGTAGAATGAAGGGAAACAGAAGCTGAGGAGGGGACAGATGAGTGATAAACCCTTAGGGGCAGGGTGGCAGGAGATGGGAGAGGAGCTGCTAGCTGGAGTAGTGGAATGGCGATTGCAGCACCCGAAAGCCACTTTTCGGGAGATTGAGCAAGCCATCG
>SHYO01000008.1 GCA_009692745.1 Chloroflexota bacterium | reverse complement strand
TGTAGTGTTTAGATTTACATAAGGTGACGATTGGACCTCAAAATAGCATTTTTGAACGGGCTACAAATGCCCGATTCAGACTTAAAAACCACAATATGTAGTATGTTAGACCTTTCATCAGTCTATATCCGGTGGCTGAGTAGTTACGTTTTTGGTTAACAGGACATGGTCATTGCCGGTGTACTCGACCAATTTGAATGGACCGGTGCCAATACCCGTAGTGAGCACATTGACCTTGTCGTACAGCCCCTTGGGGATTATGGCGCTGTAACGCGCCCAGCCCAGGTAGCCCAGGACCGTAGGATCAGAGCTTTTCATGTTGAACTTGGCCGTATATTTGTCTACGACTTCCACATTGTCGACCTTTGGGTAGAAGCCGACCTTGATGCCCGGCGCCGGAGGATTTGCCTGGAGCTCGATGGAGTATTTGACATCGTCGGCAGTTACCTCGTTGCCGTCGTGGTATTTTACTCCCTTCCTCAAATGCCAGATCCAGGTCTTATCATCAGGTGTTTCCCATTTTTCGGCCAGGGCGGGTTGCACCTTCAGATCCTTGTCCCATTCGACCAGGGAGTCATAAATGAATTCCTTACCCCATTGGTTGGAAGTACTAACGCCGCCATAAGGAATCAGGTTGACCGGGTCGCTTTCGAGGGCCCAGACCAGCTTCCCGCCAGATTTGGGGCTGCCGGCGGCAGGAGCTGTGGTGGCGGCGGCAGCCGCGGGTTTAGTGGGCGCCGCTGGCGCGGTAGTGGCTTGGGCTGCCGGAGCTGTAGTTGCTGCTGCTGCTGGTGCCGAGGGTGTGGGTGTAGCGCCACATGCAGCGGCAATACTGGTAACCACGGCTCCGCCCGCTACCAGGGCGAGACTCTTCAGAAATCTGCGGCGGGAGATAGTCGAGCCTGTCTCGTGTCCCTCCGGCCGTACCTGCCTGTCCTCGTTTGCTTTGCCTTTCGTTTCCATTTCTCCTCCTATTTGTTTGACCCGACAAGTGCTGATTACAGCTACTGCTGAGTATCCTGAGCATGCAACCGGTTATTTTAGTCTCCGGGGTAAAGGAAGTGCGGATCGCGCATAAATTCCCGCCGTATGGGTTTGCGCTTGTACGGATGGGCTGCAGCCACCTTTTCATCCAGGTCGATCCCCAGGCCAGGCCCCGGCGGCAGGGGAATGTGGCCATCTTGAGGCTGGTTCACCGTGGCGCCATAAATCAGATCGGTGCGCCAGGGCACGCCCCGATTGCCGGTTTCGCGCACCATCTCCTGGATCTGGAAATTGGGGATGGTGGCTGAGCAATGAAGAGTAGCGACAGATCCGACCGGCCCCAATGGATTATGGGGCGCGACCATCACATATTCCGCCTCCGCCATAGCTGCAATCTTCTTCATCTCCAGCAAACCGCCACATTTACCCAAATCCGGCTGAATAATATCTGCTACTCCCTTGGCCAGAGCATCGCGCCAACCGTATTTGGTGAAGATGCGCTCCCCGGTGGCCAAAGGAATCGGACTGTGAGAGCGAACATAGGCCATAGCGTCCAGGTTGTATGGCGGGATGGGCTCCTCAAAGAACATCGGCTTGAAGGGAGCCAGCTCATGGGCCAATTGGATAGCGGTGGTGGGGTTAAGTCGCCCATGTAATTCGATAAGCAGGTCTACGTCAGGGCCGACGGTATCTCTAACGGCCCCGACGTTTTCTATCGTTTGGCGCATCTCCGCGGCGGTCATCGTGAGATGCACTGGGGGCACAGGCACCCATTTGAGCGCCGTCCAACCTTCTGCCACCAATCCACGGGCCTGTTCGGCCAGTTGTTCGTGGGCCGGGCGATCGTCCCCACCACGTACCCCCATGTGGGTATAGGCTCGTAGTCTGCGGCGGCAGGGACCTCCCAGAAGGTTATAAACGGGTTGGTTCAGCGCCTTGCCGATGATATCCCACATCGCCTGCTCGATACCACTTGTGACAGCGTATAGCGCAGGACCCTGCCAGAAAGTGCGGTAGTGAATGTCTTGTTGGAAGCTTTCGATATGGAAAGGGTCGCGACCGATGATAAACTCGCGCGCTTCTTCGAGTGAACCGGCCCCGGTTTGGGCACCATATTCTACCGTGGCTTCACCGACGCCGGTGAGCCCCTCATCGGTATATAGCTTCAGAAAGGTCCAGTTCCAGACATCACCTTCGACAATCCAGTATTTCAGATCGGTAATCTTCATACAATGTGTCCTATATTAACATGGGGACCGGCGCAAGTCAATACAATTACTTATCCAACCATACTGTTCTCAACCCAGGATTGAAGTTGGTGAACGAAACGTACATATCTTTGACATAGGTGCGTACGACTTGGAACGAATAAGGTTGAACCAGGTAGACGTGTGGCACTTCATCAAGCACAAGCTCCTGGATACGCCGGATCTGTTGATGGCGGGTAGCGCTGTCCAGGTTAACCAAAGCCTGCTCGAAGAGCTTGGAGAGCTCATCATTCTTCCAGCCCTGCCCCTTGTTGAACCAAAGAGCCGCCGCGCCGAGGTCCGGCTTGCCGAAGTCGGGCAGGTGACCTGTGACGTCGTTGCGCATACCGCGGCCGGTAGCCAGGAAATCGAAGCTGCCATCGCCGACGCGCTTGGCAAGATTCTGCTGGCGAATTCAAAACACCTGTTTTTGGAGCCGAAAATTTTCGAAAATCGGAGTGGAGAACGTCACTACTAAGCGTAACCTCCGGCGAAATCCGGTACCCTATCTACGGAAAACGGGATTCGCCAGCAAAGTCTTGGCAATAGTGCCCAGCTCTTCCGAGACAACCTTGACAGTAATATTGATCTTTTTGAGCTGTTCCTTGACCACTTCGGCGATCTGGGTGTACTCGGCCGGTTGGCTAATAGCATTAAGGGTAATTTCGAAGCCGTCCTTAAAACCGGCATCGGCCATCAGCTTTTGGGCGCCTGCGACATCATATTTGAACCATTTTGAAGCCAGCTCTTCCTGGGGAAGAAACCAGTCGCCATATCCAGGGGGCACCGGTCCGGTCAAGAGCGCCTCACCGGCATATACATTATCGATGATGACCTGCCGGTCGATAGCCTTGCTGATGGCCTGGCGCACCTCTTTCTTATTCCAGGGCTTGCCATCTCCCTTAATCGTAAATTGCAAGACACGCGGGGCGGAGACAGGCCCCTTCAGCACGGTGATATTGGTATCGTTTTTGAGACTGCGGGCGATATCTGCTGAGACGTTACACCCATCGATGGCGCCAGAGCGCAGCGCTGCTACCCGGCTGCTTTCATCTGGCAGGACTTTAAAAGTCAGTTCGTCCAGGTAGGGTTGGCCGGGCTTCCAGTAATCCTTGTTGCTGATATTGACCACCCGGTCATTTTCCACATATTCCACCAATTTGAAAGGGCCGGTACCGATTCCCTGGGTCAGGACTTTGATTTTGTCATAAAGCCCTTTAGGAATGATAGCGCTATAGCGCGCCCAGGCGAGGTATCCCAGGACGGTGGGATCCGGGCCGGTCATGTTGAACTTGGCAGTATACTTGTCTACTACATCCACACTGGCGATCTTGGGATATTGGGAGACTTTGATGCCGGGCGCCGGGGGATTGGCTTGCAACTCAATGGAGTATTTGACATCGTCGGCAGTGACCTCACTGCCATCGTGGAACTTGAGACCCTTTTTTAAGTGCCAGATCCAGGTTTTATCATCGGGGGTTTCCCATTTCTCGGCCAGCGCCGGTTGGACATTCAAATCCTTATCCCATTCTACCAGCGAATCGTAGAGGAGTTCTTTGGAGAGCACCTGGCCTTGTGATATGGCGCCAAAAGGCACCAGGTTTACCGGGGGGACTTCCAGGCCCCAGGTTAGCTTCCCACCGCGTTTCGGCGCCTTGGCCACCGGAGGGGTGGTGGGAGCGGCGGCTGGGGGTTTGGTGGGAGCGGCCGGGGCCTGGGTCGGTGCCGCTGCAGCGGGCGGGGCGGGTGTAGGGGTAGCGCCACATGCCGCAGCGATACTACCCAGGAGCGTGGCACCGCCGGCAATGGCTACCCGCTTCAGAAAATTGCGGCGGGAGAAGGTGTTTTTCTCCTCTAATCTATCCTGAGAGGGCATTTGTGGAGCGCTGTCCGTGTGTTGATTGCTCATCCTTCTTCTCCTTTGGTTGGGAATCTACTAAAGCGATCAATGGATGAAGTTCCCGGCCCAACCCGGTTGGGCATGAATACATCGTCCGCCACTTTCCATACTACGGCGCCGCTATTGCCGGCTTATAACACCAGCTTTATCTGGCCCTGTTCAACTTTTACCGTATAGGAGCGGAGGCGGCGCTTGGGAAAGGCCAGACATTGGCCCGTGGTGATATTGAACTCTAGCGCGTGCCAGGGGCAGGTCACGATTTCGCCTTCAAACCCCCATTGCAGCTTCCAATTCGTGTCGGTGTTGGAAATCAGAGTGCCGGAAATTCGTCCGGTGCAGAGTGGTCCGGCTTGATGAATGCAGATGTTGGGCAGGGCATAATATTTGCCGCCCAGATTAAAAACACCGATTTCACGCCCGTGTACCTGCACTAGCCGGCGGTCGCCATCTGGTATCTCGCCCTCTTGGGCCACAATATACTCGGCCATATCAGTCCTGCAGATTGAATAATTTGGCTGCGTTTCCCCCCATTAGCTTGCGTTTCGCCTCCAGAGAAAGGGGGAGTTGCAGCACCTTGTTGGGATGGTCGAAATCGTGATGCGGCCAGTCGGAGGCGTACATGACGCTATCTTCGCCCCCGAACAGATGGAGCATGGATACAAAGTCATGGGTGTCGTCCGGTTCTTCGACCGGTTGGGTGCAATAATAAAAGCGCCGGATATAGGTGCTGGGTTTGTCTTCCAGGAAGGGGATTTGGCGGCGTTGTTCGGTATATTCCTTATCCAGGCGCCACATGACAAAGGGTACCCAGGAGATGCCGGCTTCGCAGAAGGCGATTTTTAGGTTGGGGAAGCGAGCCGGGACACCGGTCGTGATCATACTCACCATATTGGCGATCATGGAAAACGGGTGCGCCAGAGTATGGCGGGCGAGGGCTGTATCGAAATCTTGCAAGTTGAAGGGAAAGTTTGGGTGAACGACCGAGACGCTGTGGAGCAACACGGGTAAACCGGCGCTTTGGGCCGCCTGATAGAGCGGATCGTACCAGGTGTCGCCATAGAGGGGGCGCACGGCGGCGGTAGGCAGGTAGACGCCGATGATATTGGGTTCGCGGGCATATCGCTCAATCTGGCGGGCGGCGTCCACCGGATCTTGCGGGGCTGCTACCAAAGCGCCTCTGAGGCCGTTATTGTCCCGCAACCAACGGTCAATCAACCAGGCATTATAGGCCCGCGCTACGGCTGCGGCGTAATCTCGATTGGGCAACAGCGCCAGGGTGAGTAAATGATCCGGGAAAAGGACCCCGATATCGATACCCATGCTATCTAAATCTTCGCGCATCTGGGCGGCGGTGAAAATCTTGCGTGCTGTGGCGCCGCCGGGGAAAGGTGGATCGAGGCGCAAACTGGGGGCGAAGCCGGGGATGTCGATGTAACGGCCTGGCTCCTCCTCCATCATTTCCAGGGATTTGCGCCAGGGCATGTCACAGTAGGGCGCCATCTCCTTGGGATTTTCATGGACATGCACATCTACATCAATAATACGGATTGATTCTGTCCGGCCATCGCCGGTATTGATCGATATCATGCTGCTTTCCAAGTCCTAGGTTTTATCTTGTGAATAGGTGAGTTGGTTATTTGTCCATCCGATAACGGTTCAGAATTTCCTCGTTGAGCTCCACTCCCAGCCCTGGTCCTTGGGGAATCGTGGCGATACCGTCCTTCAGCTCAAAGGTACTGTGTACCAGCTCGCGCCGCAGCGGAGATTCGGATACGGTGTATTCTACAAAAGGGATATCGGGTACAATGGCAGCCATATGCAGGGTTGCCGCTACCAGGATGCCGGATTTCCAGGCGTGAAAGATACAGAGCCGGTGATGGCGCTGCGCCATGGCGGCAATCCGGCGACATTCAGTAGGACCACCGGCGCGGGCAATATCGGGTTGGATGATATCTACCTCGCCCTCTGTGATGAGTTTCTCGAAGGCCGGCAGTGCGCTCTCTTGCTCTCCGGTAGCGATACGGATATCACCGGCGGCGCGGGATAGTTGGCGGTAGCCCTCGACGTCGTCTCCTTCTAGAGCTTCTTCGAACCAGAAAGGATGGTATGGAACGAAGGCATGGACGCGTTGGATGGCCTCGCGGGATTTAAAGGGGCATCCGGCGTCGATCAGCAGATCGACATTCTCGCCCACGGCGCGCCGCGCAGTTTCTACCAGCTTGACATCCCCCGCCAGGCTGCGTCCCATCGGGCCCCAACCGAATTTTACGGCCGTAAAGCCACGGCTAACATACCGTTGTCCCACCTCGGTCATTTCCCCCGGATCTTCTGTGAATAGGGTGCTGGCGTATACCCGAATGCGATCGCGGAAAGCCGCGCCTAACAGGGCATGCACAGGTTTGCCCGTGGCTTTGCCGACGATATCCCACAGGGCTATATCGACTGCCGCGATAGCCTGTTGGGCCACGCCGTTGCGCCCTAACCACATAGTGCCGAAACGCATCTTCTCCCACAACATCTCGACGTTGAAGGGGTCTTCGCCTATTAAGATATCGCGCAGGCCGCGGCAGCGCGGCCAGGATGGCCAGGCTTCGACGACTGCCTTCACCACCATGGGCGAGGAATCAGCTTCGCCGATGCCGGTAATGCCTTCATCGGTATGCACGCGCACGATCACGTCATCTTGAATACCGTCGGCAATATGAACGTTATGCTGGGGTATGCGCAAGGGAATGACTTCGATATCGGTGATGCGCATTTACCTGTTTCTCCTTGTAAGTCTGGTGTTACTCTCGGTTGGAGTGGTAAGGTGTTTTGCATGGCGTAGACAATGTGGGACAAATCAGGTCTACTTAGAGACATTATATCAAATCCCCCTCTGTTTGTCAAGAATTTTTTCGAAATTCATTGACAAAAGGAGCAAAAATTTGGTATAATGCCCGTAAGTCAATCTTATTGTCCTAACTTGTCCCAACATGAAGAATATCACCCCAGTACAAAGTGGTACAGCACAAAAAGCTGTGACGGCCGCTGAAATCGCGCGCAAGCTCGAAGATAGTATTCGTAGCGGCATCTACCCCGAAGGCTCGCGCCTGCTTACAGTGCGGGAATTGGCGCAGGAGTTGGGTGTCAATAAAAATACGGCGGTGCGGGCCTACCAGGAGCTGGAGAAGAAAGGCTACCTGGAATTAGTACGTGGCCGGGGGGCTTTTGTACGCCGCCGCGAACCTGCCAGAAGTTTGGACGAAGGTCAGTGGATGGCTGAGATGGAGCAACTCTTGAAGGATGCCCGCCAACAGGGCCTTAACAGGGATACAGTGTTACAAAGAGTTCTGAGTAGTATTGACAGAATCCTGGGTAAGGAAAGCTTGCGAGTGGCCTTTGTGGAGTGCAACCAACAGGACATTGTGTCTTTAGGTAACGATCTAAGCGGCGCTGTGGAACATGCTATGGAAGGTGTTTTGTTATCTGACCTGGTGGCCGAACCGGAAGGGGTTGCGGCGCAATTTGACTTAGTTGTCACAACGTTTTACCATCTAGGCGAAGTGAACAAAGTGCTTGGCCAGGTGGGGCAGGACAAGGTTGTGGGGGTGCATGCTATGCCTTCCCACGATGCCCTGCTAAACATAGCCCGTCTACATGAGACTGTCATTGGCCTGGTGTGCGAATTGTCAAGTACCGTCAATAGTCTCACTCATATTATCCATACCTACCATCCAGAAGCTACGATTTTGCCCGCTCTGTTTAACGATTATCTGCGGCTGGAAACGGTGCTGGCCAAAGTGGATGTTTTGGTCGTGACCAGGTCGTGCCACGAGCGCCTGATGGATTTTCACCCCCAGGTGCCGGTGATTACAGTTTCATTTACCATAGAGCAGCAATCTATTGATTTCCTGCGCAGTCGCATCCAAGAGTTAACCTGCGTCCTTGCCAATTGAAAGCTAAGCCACCCCATCAATCAGGAGAAAAATCTCATGTCTGCTGAAGCAAAACTAAAAGCTATGGGCTATGAAATCCCCGCCGCAGAGACCGGCCAGGGTAAGATTGAGCCGGCAGTCCGGACGGGGAACCTGGTCTACACCTCAGGGAACGTTTCCCGCTGGGGAGATCAATCTTATATCGGGAAGGTAGGCAAAGATCTGACCGTAGAGCAGGGATACACAGCCGCTCGCGCTTGTGCTTTGGGTTGTTTGAGTGCCCTCAAGTCTGTTGTGGGTGACCTGGACAAGGTGACACGGGTGGTGAAGGTGTTGGGGATGGTGAATGCCGCCGAAGGTTTCACAGATACTCCCAGTGTCATTCACGGTTGCACTGACCTGATGAACGAAGTGTTTGGCGCAGCCGGGCGCCATGCCCGGTCGGCGGTGGGTTTGTATCAATTACCCGGTAACTATGCCGTCGAGATTGAGATCATCTTTGAGGTCAAAGACTAGGCAAGATCGATTGGCGCTACCCGTTGGTTGCTTTTCCCATCGGGAAAGCCCATCTCCAGAGGTCTGTATGGATGTTATATCCGCTCTCCGGGCGGATTATTTCTGTGCCAGGTGAATGCCCAACGAAAGAGGAAAACTACTCTATGTCTCAATCTGTTGCCGAGAAGTATCTTTTTGCCGATTTGACCTGGCCGGAGGTAAATGAGGCCGTAGCGATGGAGAAGGTGATTCTGTTGCCTGTCGGCTCGACGGAGCAGCACGGCCATCATCTGCCGCTGGACGTAGATAATTTCCTGGCTACGAGCGTGTGCCTGGAGGCCGGCCGCCGCGCCCCCGCGAAGATTTTGGTAGCGCCGAATATTCCTTATGGCTTTAACATCCATGCCATGGATTTCCCGGGTACGATCCATGTGGCATACGATCATTTCGTGGAATATTGCACCGATGTCTGTAAGAGTTTCGCCTACCACGGGTTTAAGCGTATCGTGATTGTAGACGGGCATGGCTCTCATGAGCATCTGCTGGAATTCGTTGCCCGGAAAACGATTCTGGAAACCGATACCCTGGTGGCTTCCTTTATGTGGTGGAATTTGCTGCGTAAGGATCCAGGCTTCGTGGCCAGCTTCCGTGAATCAGCCTATCCTGGCGGCATTGCCCACGCCTGCGAGGTTGAAACCTCGATGTATCTGCACCTCAACGGAGAAAAAGTGCAGATGGATAAGGCGGCGGACCATTTTGCCTGGTATAACAGCCAGGGTGCGAAGGGCTTCCAGTATGTCGATGCTTTCGGTGGTGGTCCGGTAGCGATTGTGGAGTGGACCAGCACCTATACCCCGGAGGGGGTAATGGGTCAGCCGACGTTGGCAACGGCCGAAAAGGGGAAGCGTATCTTTGAGGAGGCTGTCACCCGGTTGGTAGAGTTCTCGGAGTTCTTCCAGCAGCGGCCGGCGCCCCCCCGGGTTGACCACCACACTAAACCACCCACCAGCCCGCTGCCGAAGGCCTGATAAACTGCTATGGCAGAAAAACTCGACCCGGTAAAGTTTGAGGTCATCCGCAATGCCTTGCTTGAGGCGACCGAGGAGATGGCGATCGCGCTGCGGCGCAGCGCCTACTCCACGAATATTAAGACCAGAGCAGATTTTTCCTGCGCATTCTTTGACCGGAATCTGCAAGCGGTAGCCCAGGCCTTTACCCAGGCGGTGCATCTGGGCTCGATGGTGGAGCTGGTGCCGCGGGTGGTGCGGGCCTATGGCCCTGACAATCTGGGACCAGGAGATGTACTGCTCACAAACGACCCCTATCAAGGCGGCGTACATCTGAATGACATCACCTTCATCTCCCCAGTATTTTACCCTGCTGGAGCGGCGGATGGCCAGTTGGTGGGATACGTGGCTAATCTGGCCCATCACGTGGACGTGGGGGGCGGGGCGCCGGCCAGTGTCGGGGCTTTCCGAGAGGTGTATCAGGAGGGGGTGATTATCCCGCCGGTCAAGCTGGTGCGCGGCGGAGAGATGGTGGCGGATGTGTTCCGCTTGGTACTGGCGCAAATCCGGTCGAAACATGAAACTGCCGGTGATTTTCGGGCCCAGGTGGCTGCTAATAATACCGGCATCCGCCGCATCGCGGAGCTGATGGGCCGCTTTGGGCCTGAGACGGTGACGTTCTACATCGATGAGCTGATCGCTTACACCGAGCGCCGCACCCGGGCGGAGTTGGCTATGTTACCGCGGGGGGCGTTCGCGACCGAAGGGGTGGTGGATAACGATGGCTTTACCGAACAGCCGGTACACCTGGCGGCAAAAGTAGTCATAGATGCAGAGGGGGTGCTTTTTGACCTGACGGGCTGCGATCCGCAGCGGAAAGCGCCTGTGAATTCCACCTTTGCCCAGACCTTCTCCGCCTGCGCCTATGCCCTGAAATGCCTGATCGATCCGGATATTCCGGCCAATGCAGGGTTTTACCGGTTGGTGCGGGTGGTGGCGCCGTTGGGCAGCGTGGTGAATTGTACTGCTCCGGCCCCGGTGGTCGGCGGTTGGGAGACCCAAACGCGGCTAACCGATGTGTTTTTCAAAGCCCTGGCTCCGGCGATCCCGGATAAGGTCCCGGCCGGGACCAAAGCGATGATGTGCCACGCGGGTTTCGGCGGTATTGATCCGCGCACAGGGGAATATTACTGTTTCCTGGAGACAATGGCCGGAGGCTATGGGGGGCGCAGCCAGAGCGATGGCCCGGACGCCGTGCAGACCCATGGCCAGAATACCGAGAACGCGCCGGTAGAGGAGACGGAGATCAACTACCCCGTGCGCATCACCCGTTATGAGCTGGTGGAGAACTCGGAGGGGGCGGGCAAATATCGCGGTGGCCTCGGCCTGCGACGTGATTATCTTTTCGTAGACCATGAAGTAACTTTTACCATCCTGGCAGACCGCGACCGGTGGGGGCCCTGGGGTCTTTTCGGCGGTTTGCCCGGCCAGCGGGCTGAATATATCCTGAATCCCGATAAGGCGGCACGGCTGCTGGGCTCGAAGGTCACCCTTGAGCTGGAACCTGGTGATGTGGTCAGCTATCGCACCTGCGGCGGCGGCGGGTATGGCCCGCCCCTGGAACGGGACACAGAACGGGTCTTACGGGATGCGCGCCAGGGCAAGGTCAGCGTCGCACGGGCACGAGAAATATATGGAGTGGTCATTGATACAGCCGGTCGAGTACCCTCGACATGGACCGTTGATGAAGCTGAAACCAGCCGCTTGCGGGCACAGTAGTCCCGTAGGTGCGGTATCATACCGCACCTACAAATCTGCTCCAGTTGTTCAACGAATCGTACGGAATTTTCATAGCCGTTGTATCCAATCATGGGGAGATCATTCATGCCGGAAGCATACCAGGGAGAACAGAAGTACGAGGTCATCTGCCGCTCGAATGTGATGGTACTGATGCGAGACGGCGTCAGGCTGGCGACGGATATCTATCTGCCGGCGCTGAATGGACAGGTTGTTGCGGGGAAATTCCCTGCGATTCTGGAACGCACCCCTTATGATAAGGCTACTTTGCGCAATGTGGTGAACGGCAACTATTTTGCCAGCCGGGGATATGTCTGCGCTGTTCAAGACGTACGCGGCCGCTTTGTCAGCGAGGGGGAGTGGTATGCCTTCGCTAAAGAGGCGCCGGATGGCTTTGATACGGTAGAGTGGCTGGCGGCGCAATCCTGGAGTGATGGTCAGGTGGGCACTATGGGGTCTTCGTATTCCGGTAGTGACCAATCCGCCCTGGCAACCCTCAATCCACCCCACCTCAATACGATGATTGTGGGGGTAGGGGCTTCCAATTATTACCACTGTTCCATGCGCCAGAACGGCGCTATGGAATTGCGCTTTATGATCTATGCCTTCAGAATGGCTACCACCAGCAAGGAGGCCCTGGCAGATGACACGATTAAGGCCGCCTTGATGAAGGACTTTGAAAATGTAGGGCAATGGCTAACGCGCACACCGTTGAAGGCAGGCGCGTCGTCCTTACGGCTGGTACCATCTTATGAGCAGTGGGTGTTGGATATCCTGACCCACGGAGAGTATGACGACTACTGGCGACAGCGCGGTTATGCCATTTCCGAGTATTACGAAGAACACGCCGATGTCCCTACGTTATACCTGGGGGGATGGTACGACTCCTACGCGCGGGCGACCTGCGCCAACTTTACGGCTTTGAGTAAGATGAAAAAGTCGCGCCAGGTGCTGTTGATGGGACCCTGGACTCACGGCGGTTGGGAGGTGGCGGCAGCCGGAGATCTGTTTATGGGGACTCATTCGGCCATCAATTATAACGATCTACGGCGTGCCTGGTTCGATCATTTCCTGAAAGGGCTGCCCAATCAGGTGGCGCGCTGGGAGCCGGTCAAGATCTTCGTGATGGGTAGCGGTGATGGGAAGCCTTACTATCTGGGTGGGCTGAACCACGGCGGGGCCTGGCGCGATGAACAGGATTATCCGCTCCCCGGTACGCAGTTCACCCCGTATTATTTTCACGCTGATGGCGCGCTGACTATCGAAAAACCGCAGCAGGCAGAGCCCAGCCGCTATACCTTCGATCCGCGTGATCCTGTTCCCACTATCGGCGGGGGCATCTCGGCGGCAATGCCGATCATGGATGCGGGTGGCTATGACCAACGGGGGCGGCTGGATTTCTATGGCTGCCACGATACATTGCCCTTGAACGCGCGCAGCGATGTGCTTACCTTTCAAACGGAACCCCTCCAGGCAGACATGGAAGTTACCGGCCCGATCCAGGTGAAATTGTACGCGGCATCTTCCGCGCTTGACACCGACTTTACCGCCAAGCTCATCGATGTTTATCCTCCCAGCGGGAATTATCCCGATGGCTATGCCGCCAATCTAACCGACTCGATTCTACGCGCCCGCTATCGGAATAGCTGGGAAAAGCCGGAGCTTTTAGAACCCGGCAAAATCTATGCATTGACCTTTGAGCTTTACCCCACCTCTAATATCTTCAAAGCCGGGCATCGTATCCGGATAGATATTAGCAGCAGCAATTTCCCGCGTTTTGATGTGAATCCCAATACCGGTGGGGCGTTGGGAATGGAACGGCGTTTTGAATTGGCGCATCAGGCTATTTACCACACGCCGGATTATCCTTCGCAGGTGATTCTGCCTATCATAGCGAGATAATTCTGTTTTATGTTGGGCAATTTTGATGAAAATTAAGAAATTAAGTACGAACCGTATTTTTGCCGCAGATAAAGTTGAGTTTAATTGTGGCACTACATCTTAAAAGATATAGTTTGCAAGCACGTGCGCTTCACACTACATCTTTCAAGATGTAGTATTTGCAATAAAAGAAACGTTGCTGGTGGGCAGAGCACTTTCAATGGTATCCGAATTAATTTTTAAACCTCATCAAATTGTCCGTTAAGGAGACAAAAATGGCAACCCACCGTTTTACACCGACCCACTATCATACCACGATTGGTTCCCACGAACCGGTGCTGCACATCGCCGATGGCGATACGGTGATTACTACCACCGTCGATGCGCGCGGCAAGGATGCCACTAATCAGGTGGTTACGCCACGGGGCAATCCCCAGACCGGACCTTTCTACGTGGAGGGCGCAGAGCCGGGGGATACCCTGGCGCTGCACCTTGACCACCTGGCCCCGAACAGGGATATAGGCTGGTCCGGCACCGTGATTGCCGCGAACGTGGTGGACCCGGAGTTTGTGCGCAGCTTGCCGGAGAACGAGCTGGCGGAGTGGCGCATCGACCGGGCGCGAAATACGGGGACTTTGATATCGCCGAAAACCTCCCTTGGCGAATTAACGCTCCCCCTGGCGCCCATGCTGGGTTGCTTCGGGGTGGCGCCGGTACTGGGGCAGGCAATCAACACCGGCACCTCCGGCGAGTGGGGCGGGAATATGGACTACCGGGGGTTCGTATCCGGCGTTACCGTCTATTTCCCGGTCGCCGTGCCAGGGGCTCTGGTGCATGTGGGAGATGGTCATGCAGTCCAGGGCGATGGGGAGATTGTAGGTACCGGCATCGAGATTTCCTTCGATGTGCAGTTCACTGTGCGGGTCATCAAGAACAAAAAGATCACCTGGCCGCGGGGTGAAAACGGGGAGTATATCTTTACCGTCGGCAATGCCCGCCCGCTGGACCAGGCGGTGCAACATGCGACCACGGAAATGTTGCGCTGGTTGCAGGCAGATTACGGTATGGATTATGTGGCGGCCAGTACCTTACTGGGGCAGACGGTGGAATATGACCTGGGCAATATCTTTGACCCGGCCTATACCATGGTGTGCAAGCTGCCGAAGCGGGTGCTTGCTGGCTATAACAAGACATCTTCATGCTGAGTAATCTCAGCCGGTAAACTGTTCAGAATTACGGTAAAGAAATCCGGATTTAAACCTTCCGTAGGTGCGGTTTGTAACCGCACGTCTTGCTCGTGGGACAAAAATGTGCGGTTGAAAACCGCACCTACGGGAAATGTGAACGGCGGTATGGCACAGGAGCAAACAGAGATGAATACCTCGCAGCCGGTCCATGAGGTCCGCTTTCTGTATGACCTGAAGGTACCCATGCGCGATGGGGTTAAACTCTCGGCCGATGTTTTTCTACCGCGCAGCCGGGGATCCTTCCCGGTAATTCTGCACCGTACCCCATATGAGAACAACCACGAGCGCTGGATCAAGTGGGGTATCTGGTTCGCGAAACGGGGTTACGCCTACGTTTCTCAGGATTGCCGCGGCAGGTTCGAATCCGAGGGCACTTTCTATGCTTACCACCAGGAAGGGGCAGATGGATATGATACGTTAGAGTGGATCGTGCGGCAGCCCTGGTGCAGTGGTAAAATCGGCACCAGCGGCCGCTCTTATGGGGGACTAACGCAATGGCAGTTGGCGCCGCTGCGCAGTCCACACCTCACCGCCATGTCACCGCATGTCCCTCCGGTGGAATATTTTGCCGACTACCACTATATGGGGGGCGCATTCCAGCAGGCTCTTTCCATGTCAGCCGCCATTGTCTTTTCAACAAATCAAGCGATGGGGCGGGATGGCAGCGCCGATCTATATAATAACTCGCGCTTCTTTCGCCGCCTGCCTTTGATCGATGTGGACGTGGAGGCTATCGGGCGGGTGATTCCTTTTTACCGCGATTGGTTGGCCCACCCTACCAACGATGATTATTGGGAACCGATTACCAACGCCGACAAATATGGCGAGATCGATGTCCCGATCTACACCCAGGCCGGTTGGTTCGACCCCTACGTAGCCTCCACCATGCGTAGCTGGGCCGGCGTCACAGAGCAGGGGGCTACGGCGTTGGCGCGCCGCAGCCAGAAGGTCTATATCGGCCCGTGGACGCATGGCATGCCGGAGAGCAGCAAGCTAGCCGATTTGGATTTTGGCCCTGCCGCCCTGATCAGTATCTGGGAGGAGGATCTGCGCTGGTTTGATTACTGGCTGAAGGGGGTGGACAACGGCATGATGGCAGAGCCGCCCATCCGTCTGTTTGTCATGGGGCGCAACCAATGGCGTTTCGAACAGGAATGGCCCCTGGCCCGCACGGAGTTTACCCCATATTACCTGCATAGCCACGGGCGGGCCAACTCTTTGGTAGGGGACGGCAGCCTCTCGCCCGAGCCGCCCGGCGCCGAGCCGCCGGATCGCTACGATTATGACCCGGAACAACCGATCCCCAGTATCGGCGGTAATAACTCTATGGGTAACTGGTCAGAGAAAGCGGAGGAGCCGATCATCCCGGGACCAGTGGACCAGCGGCCGCTGGAGCGGCGCGATGATATATTGGTTTATACCAGCCCGGTCTTAGAAGCAGAACTGGAAATCACTGGACCGATTACCCTGGTGCTGTATGCCGCCTCGTCGGCGCGGGATACAGATTTTACGGCCAAATTGATGGATGTTTTCCCCACCGGCCATTCGATGAACCTGTCAGAAGGCATAATACGGGCACGGTACCGCTACGGCTGGGAGAAGATGGAGCTGTTGGAACGGGGTGAGGTGGCGGAGTATCGCATGGAAATGGCGCCGACCAGTTATGTTTTCAAGCAGGGGCACCGCCTGCGGCTGGATATCAGCAGCAGCAATTTCCCGCGCTTCAGCCGGAATCTGAATACCGGGGAGGATGTGGCTACCGGCATCCGTATCGAGATAGCGCATCAGACGATCTTTCACGCTACCCAATTCCCATCCCATATTCTGCTGCCGGTCATACCGGGGTGAGAAGGTGGCCGGGTGACAAGGTGACAGGGTGAATTTCCAGCCGCACGCTTTTGCGAACCGTAGGTGCGGTTTTTAACCGCACGCCTTTCACGAGATACGCAAAGAGATAATCATTTATGCCCGACATGTCTATGATCTCCCAACCAACCCGTGAGATACGCGTGCTCTATGATCTGAAGGCGAAGATGTCGGATGGGGTTAAGCTATCCGCCGATGTCTTTCTCCCCAAGGGGGCGCCTGGCGGGAGCGGGCAATATCCGACCATCCTGCTGCGCACACCGTATGAAAGCCTGTTGGAGATGCATATAGAGTGGGCGGTGTGGTGGGCCAAGCGGGGATATGCTGTCGTGATCCAGGACTGTCGCGGACGCTTTGAGTCGGAAGGCACTTTCGCCCCCTACGTGAATGATGGGTTGGATGGTCACGAGACCCTGGCATGGATTTCGCGCCAGGGCTGGTATAACGGCAAGATCGGCACCAGCGGGCGCTCCTACGGTGGCATCTTTCAGTGGCAATTGGCGCCCTACCGCAGCCCTTACCTGACGGCGATGGCGCCCCAGGTAATTATGGGGGATTACTTCAAAGATTGCCACCGGCCGGGTGGGGCGGTGCAGTGGGCCTTGACCGTGATGGGCTCAGTGATCTTCTCGACCAATGTCTCCCTGGTGCAGCGCGGCGCCACCCATATCTTCGGCAATAGCCGCTTCTTCCGCCATCTACCGCTGATCGATGCGGATGTAGCCGCCATTGGCCGGCCGGTGCCCTTCTACCGGGATTGGCTGGAACATACTACCTACGACGATTACTGGCGGGCGATCAATACCGAAGAGAAGTTGGACCAGGTCGATGTGCCGGTCTACCAACAAGCCGGGTGGTACGATCCCTATACCGAGCCTATGTTCCGCGCCTGGAACGGGATGCGGCAGAAAGGCTATTCAGCCCAGGCGCGTAAGAATCAGAAGATCTACGTCGTCCCCTGGACCCACCATATTCCGGAATCCTCCCGCCTGGGCGACCTGGATTTCGGCCCCTCGGCCTATGTGGATCTAAAAGATGAAGACCTGCGCTGGTTCGATTACTGGCTTAAAGGCATCGATACGGGCATCATGGACGAGCCCCCCATCCGCATCTTTGTGATGGGCGATAATGCCTGGCGTTTCGAGCAGGAGTGGCCTCTGGCTCGCACGGTCTTCACCCCCTATTACCTCCACAGTCACGGGAAGGCGAACTCTATGTTCGGCGATGGCACGCTGACACGCGATGCGCCGGGCGCCGAGGCGGAGGACCGCTTCGATTACGATCCCGCTAATCCCGTGCCGACCGTGGGTGGGAATAATTCCACCTGGACTTGGATGAAGTTTGCCGAGGAGCCGGTGCGCCCAGGGCCTATCGACCAGCGCCCGCTGGAACGGCGCGACGATGTGCTGGTCTATACCGGTCCGGCACTGGAGCAGGATATGGAGATTACCGGGCCGTTGCAGGCCATACTATATGCCGCTACCTCCGCTCGGGATACGGACTTCACCGTGAAACTGGTGGATGTCTACCCCGAGGGGCAGGCTATCCACCTGGCCGAAGGCATCCTGCGCGGCCGTTACCGCCAAGGCTTTGAGCGCGAGGATCTGCTGCAGCCGGGAGAGGTGGCGGAATACCGCATCGAGTTAGCATCGACCAGCAACGTCTTTAAAAAGGGGCACCGGCTGCGCGTGGAAATTTCCAGCTCCAATTTCCCGCGCTTCGACCGCAACCTGAACACCGGCGAGGGCATCGCCACCGGCACGCGCATGCAAGTAGCACACCAGACGGTGCTGCATAACAGCGCATACCCTTCCCATATTGTGCTGCCGGTGATTCCCAGGTGAAAGATGCTTCCTGTCAGGCAGGTAATTTCTTCTCTTCGAGAAGAAAAGTTTTGTGGTACTCGGTGGAGGGCTAATTATGGACTGGTTCAATTTCTTAAGTCCAGAAACCCAAGCAGCATTGATTGACCTTGCAGGCAAGGCAGCCCCTGAGTTCGTCGGTGGCCTGACCGTAACGCTGTTGGAAGCCGCGGGCAAGCGCACGGCCCAGCTTTTCAAGAGCGAACCACGCCAACATGCTCTTCAATCAGCTCTGGCGGAAGGATTGGCTGCAGCTATACTGCAACTACCTCTTACGCCAGAAACGTCTAATCATTACTATTCCTTATTCCGAGAATTCATCCAACGAGAAGATGTCATTTTGGAATTGAGCTTAATCATTAATCCCAACCCTGACACTTTCCCCGACATAGAATTACTGCGCGATGAATTTATAGCAGCCGGATTCGATCCTGATTATTTAACACAACCAAAATTTGAGGATCTGATCGCTGCCCTGATATTAGCTTTCTACGATGCGGCTGCCGATAAGCCCGAACTCCAGCATGCTATCAGTATCCGGTTGTTGCGCGAAATGGTTGAGAATTTCGGTGCCCTGGCGCGTGATACTAAGCGGATAGCCTTTTCAAGTGAGCACACCGCCGCGGCTACAGAAATTACGGCCGAAGGTGTTGGCCGGATAGTGATGATTTTAGAACAAATGCTCCGTGGTCAAGCACAACCGCAGCAAGTGGTCGAGGAGATTCGCAGCAGGATATCAACAGCACCGGGCAGTCAGATTACAGCATACCAGGATGTAGCCTTCGGGTTATTCCAGATTGGAAAATACCTGGAAGTTGATCTGGCTGGCCGTATCACCATTCCAGAAGTGGAAGTTAAGGTTGATCTGGCTCCTCTGTTAGAACTCCTTCAAGAGATGCGGCGGGGATTGATCCAGCCTTCTACAGCACCTACCGCCGAAGAATTGGTCGCAAGAAAAACTCGATACCTTGAGCTCATTACCAGTCTTTATAAAGATTTACATTTTGAAGGGCTTTCTAGCAGCGTTCGACCTATCGTATTACCGTTAGAACGAGTTTATGTCCAATTACGAGCCGTGGCAGAAGTTCCTGAGGCAGCCGATGTATTCTCCCCCGAAGAACGCCGATTGCTGCGGTTATTTGAAGAGGAAGGAAAAGAAGAGGATTTACGCGAGGCTCAGTTGCGCCTGGACGCTCTGCGGCGGGAAAGGTGGACAAAAGAAAGGTTGGAGCGATTCCCAATCGCAGAATCGTTGCGAAAATCCGATCAACATGGATTGGTAATCCTGGGTGATCCAGGTAGTGGTAAAACGACTTTGCTGCATTTTCTGGCCCTGGTGTATGCACAGGGGCCTCAGAAAGTACATGAACATTTAAAAATATCAGGAGCAGATGCCGAGCGATTACCTATCTTTGTGCCTCTGGCTGCTTATGACGATATGCTCTCTGGGGTCCCACAACTGACCGTGCGGGAATTTCTAGCGACTTATTACGATCGGCGCCGGGCTTTCCCTGGGTTGGGTCCGGTTTTTGAAATTGCGCTTGATACCGGACAGGCTCTCATTCTTTTGGATGGCCTGGACGAAGTTGTAGAAGAAGATCGGCGCAGATTTGTGGCCGAGCAAGTTAGTGTATTCCTTCACGAGGTAATAGGAAAAGAGAATCGCGTGCTACTTACAAGCCGGATATTTGGTTACCGGGTGGCCCGCTTGTCGGTAGATCTCCCCCATATCACAGTTCTGGACTTCCGGCGTGAAGAAATCGAAGTCTTTGCCCACCAATGGTGCCGCGCTATGGCGGTTTGGGATGCAAAGGGACAGGACTCTCCTTATATAGCTTTGAAAAGCCAGATTGACGAAAGCAATCTGATGGATGAAATCAGAAGCAATCCGGGTATTGAGCGATTGGCTGTAAATCCACTATTGCTCACAATGCTGGCATTACTTCGGCGACAAATCGGAAAGCTTCCGCAGCGCCGCATCCGACTGTATGACCAATATATATCTGCTCTGGTGCAGAATTGGGAAGAAAATCGCAGCCGGGGAGCCCGTTTGAAAGCTCCAAAGCGCATTGATACATTAGAAGCCGAAAATGTCCTTATTCCATTGTCCTTATGGTTGCAAGAGTATAAACCGAGTGGTACGGCTACTCACACCGAGTTGATGGAACGCCTTAAACGTTTTTACCTGCGCGATTTAGGTGTAGATCCGGACGATCCTGACGTCCAGGTAGCTGAATTACACGAAGCAGAGCGCCGGACAGAGACATTCCTTAATGACATGCGCCAGTTTTCGGGATTACTGGTTGAACGAGGTCAAAATGCCTTTGGTTTTCGCCATCTTACTTTTCAAGAATACTTCGCCGGGCGCGCCCTGGCACGTATGTCACCCGAAGAACGCTGGAAGCGGGTCAAAGATAATTTACATGCAAACCGTTGGCGTGAACCTATTCTTTTAGCTGCTGCGCGGTTGGGTGTGACCGAAAATCGTGGTATTGAGGCCAAACAACTTCTTGAGCAGATTTTAGATGCTAAGAATGCCCATGAAGCACTTCTGCATCGCGATCTATTCCTGGCTGCCGATTGTGCAATAGACGACATCAATATCGGCTTGCCAACCCTTCGACGGATTGTTCAAAGATTAGAACCTTTAACAATTTCTCATATACCCAACCTTCAGAGAAATTCTATTCGTAGGTTAACGCTTCTATCGACGCTTCGTGCAGGGGATAGATCAAGAGTTCCCGAAGCTTTGGAAGTGATTGTTAATCTTCTGAAACGAAGGCGGATATCCAATATAAACGACCGGAAAATAACCGTCAAGGTATTAAATGCCCTGGTGGAGTTTTTAGGCCAGGATAACGTGATTCGCTCGGAGGTGATAACCTGTCTGGAGGATGAGGATGGTTACGTGCGAGCGGCTGCCGTGCGGGCGTTGGCTGAGCTGGTGGGTAGTGATGCGGATATCCGCTCGGCGGTAGTGGCCTGTCTGGAGGATGAGGCTAATGACGTGCGAGCGGCTGCCGTGCAGGTGTTGGCCGAGTCGGTGGGTAGCGATGCGGATATCCGCTCGGCGGTCGTGGCCCGTCTGGAGGATGATGGTTACGTGCGGGGGGCTGCTGTGTACGCACTTGCTGAGTTGGTGGGTAGCGATGCGGATATCCGCGCAGCTCTGGTGGCCTGTCTGGAGGATAAGGATAGTTACGTGCGGGGGGCTGCCGTGCAGGTGTTGGCCGAGTCAGTGGGTAGCGATGCGGATATCCGCTCGGCGGTCGTGGCCCGTCTGGAGGATGAGGATAATGACGTGCGAGCGGCTGCCGTGTACGCGCTGACTGAGCTGGTGAGTAGTGATGCGGATATCCGCGCAACTCTGATGGCCTGTCTGGAGGATGAGGATCGTTACGTGCGGACGGCTGCCGTTGAAACCCTCGGAAAATTGATGGATCGAGATCACAATGTAGCCACAACAATTCAAAATTTACTTACCCATCGTGATTGGGAAACTAGACGCATAGCTTGCCTCACCTTGATGAACGGCGCTACGAATCAAGGTGACCTTGTCCACTTGATATTTAAGACATTGAAGGATCATCGTTGCCTGGAATCTAACCAGGCCCATATCGCCGTTCTGAAGGTATTGGCTGGATTCGTTCGCCAGGATAATATGGTAAAGGCTAATGTGGTAGCCCACTTAGATGATGACGCTTCGTATGTGCGGGGGGCTGCCGTGCGGGCGTTGGCTGAGCTAGTGGGTAGCGATGCAGATATCCGCTCGGCGGTAGTGGCCCGTCTGGAGGATGAGGATAGTTACGTGCGGGCGGCTGCCGTGCAGGCCTTGGCTGAGTTGGTGGGTAGCGATGTGGATATCCGCTCGGAGGTAGTGGCCCGTCTGGAGGATGAGGATAATGACGTGCGAGCGGCTGCCGTGCAGGCCTTGGCTGAGTTGGTGGGTAGCAATGCAGATATCCGCTCGGCGGTCGTGGCCCGTCTGGAGGATGAGGATAATGACGTGCGAGCGGCTGCCGTGTACGCACTGGCTGAGTTGGTGGGTAGCAATGCAGATATCCGCTCGGAGGTAGTGGCCCGTCTGGAGGATGAGGATAATGACGTGCGGGGGGCTACTGTGCGGGCGTTGGCTGAGCTGGTGAGTAGTGATGCGGATATCCGCGCAGCTCTGGTGGCCTGTCTGGAGGATGAGGATAATGACGTGCGAGCGGCTGCCGTGTACGTGCTGGCTGATCTGGTGGGTAGCGATGCGGATATCCGCTCGGCGGTCGTGGCCCGTCTGGAGGATGAGGATCGTTACGTGCGGGGGGCTGCTGTGCGGGCGTTGGCTAAGCTGGTGGGTAGCGATGCAGATATCCGCTCGGAGGTGGTGACCCGTCTGGAGGATGAGGATAGTTACGTGCGGACGACTGCCGTGCAGGTGTTGGCCGAGTCAGTGGGTAGCGATGCGGATATCCGCTCGGAGGTGGTGACCCGTCTGGAGGATGAGGATCGTTACGTGCGAGCGGCTGCCGTGTACGCGCTGGCTGAGCTGGTGGAAGTAGATACCGGCCTGCGTCAGAAATTGCAGCCTGTTTTGGCATCGGATGGTCAATATTTCAGCGTGTACGGAGAAATAGTGGATTCCCGGCAGATCGTCGTACATCAATGGGGCAGATTGATAGCCAATGATCTGACAGCCCGGCATGAGATCATAAATTTGCTGAGTTCTATGGATTGGCGGTCTCGACGAAGCGCCGCGGAAATTCTTGCCGAGGCCGGGCAAGAGTGTCTTGCTCAAGCTATAGTTCCACTTATAGCAACTTTAGAGGATGATCGGGGCCTTGATGCATGGCCCGCACATATCGCTGTCGCAGAATTACTTCTCAACGACGACAGATTTGCTACTGAAGCGACCGCTACACTTATTCAAGCCTTGGACTATGGAGCCCATCCATTGGCAATGATTCCAAATTCTGAGGATATACGCAAGCAAGCTGCATTGGCTCTGGGAAAGTTGAAAGCTAGTTTTCGCCAGCCTCACATATTTGCCCTGCTTGAGCGCTTACTTCAAGAGGAACGAGATCCCGAGGTGCTTGATGCAGCATTCAATGCCATGCAATCTTTGGCTGCTGCCCCGACAATAGAGGAATTTTCTTGATATGGCATACAGACTTGGCATCGATATCGGTGGCACCTTCACCGATGCTACGTTGATTAATGAGACTACCGGCGAGATTCGCATTGGCAAGGTCTCATCGACTCCTCAAGATCCCTCTATCGGCTTCCTGGAAGCGACCGCCCGCATCTTGCGCCAGGCAGAGGTGGCGCCGGGGGAGGTGGAGTATGTGGTACACGGCACCACGGTGGCGACCAACGCCATCATCGAGGGTAAGATAGCCCGCACCGGCTTTGTGACCACCGCGGGATTCCGCGATATGTTGGAGATTGCGCGCCAGATCCGCCCCTCCCTCTACGATGTGCATTTTGAGAAGCCGCGCCCGCTTGTGCCGCGCAACCTGTGTTATGGGGTGCCCGAGCGGTTGGATGCCCAAGGACAAGTTCTGCTGCCGCTGGATGAGGACGCGATGCGCCAGGTGGGTGAAGCGCTGCGGCGCGAAGGCGTGGAGTCCGTCGCCGTCTGTTTTCTACATGCCTATATCAACCCGGCCCATGAGCGGCGCGCCGGGGAGATCCTACGGGAGGTTTTTCCAGAGGCGATCATCTCCCTGTCGTCTGAAGTGGCGCCCGAATTCCGCGAGTACTTCCGCGCCAGCACTACCATTATCAACGCCAGCATCCGCCCTGTGGTGATGCGCTACTTGCAGAAGATCGAAGCGCGCTTGCGCGAGGCCGGCCTGGCAGCGGAGCTGTTGGTGATGCAGAGTAACGGAGGAGTATTCACCTTCAGTGCTGCCTGCGAGAAGCCGGTTTTTATGGTGGAATCGGGTCCCGCGGCAGGGGTGATCGCGGCTGCCTACCTGGGCAATTCAGTGGGATACAAAGATATTATCTCGCTGGACATGGGCGGCACCACCGCTAAGGCCGGGCTGATCCAGAATGGCACACCCCAGGTGACAAAGGATTATGAGGTAGGAGCCACGGCTAAATCGGGTTCGGGCCGGAACAAGGCCAGTGGTTATCCTATCCGGACGCCGGTGATTGACCTGGTGGAGATTGGGGCCGGCGGCGGCTCGATCGCCTGGATTGATGCTGGTGGGGCGCTGCGGGTGGGACCGCGCAGCGCCGGGGCAGACCCCGGGCCGGTGTGTTATGGCAAAGGAGGCGCCGAGCCGACGATCACCGATGCCAACCTGGTGTTGGGCCGCATCAATCCGCACTATTTCCTGGGTGGGGAGATCGAGCTGGATGTGGCGCGGGCACGGCAGGCAATTCAGGAAAAATGCGCCGTGCCGCTGGGGTTGGATGTGGTGGAAGTGGCTCACGGCATTGTGGAGATTGCTAACGCAGCCATGGTGAATGCTTTGCGCCTGGTGTCGGTGCAGCGCGGCTATGACCCGCGGGACTTTGTGTTGGTGGCGTTCGGCGGCGCCGGGCCATTACATGCCAACCGGTTGGGAGCTGAAACCGAGATCCCGATGATCATGATTCCGATGAGTCCCGGCATTACCTCGGCTATGGGATTGCTGGTCACGGATCTAAAGCACGATTATGCTACCACCTTGATTCAAAGAGTCGACCGGCTCGATCCTGCCGCTGTGGAAGCTGCCTTCCAGCGTTGGATGCATGCCGGGCAGGCGGCCCTGGCACGCGAAGGCATCGCAGACGCAGATATAAGCTTCATCCGCCAGGTGGATGTCCGCTACGTCGGGCAGAGTTACGAGCTGACTATGCCGCTTGGAGACGGCGACGGGCGGCCTGCGCCTTTCGGGGCGGATACAATGGCCGAGATTCTGAACAGGTTTCACCAGGAGCACCGGCGCGCCTATGGCTACAGCGCCCCGGAGGAACCGGTTGAGCTGGTGACTTTGCGGCTGACGGCGCTGGGCAAGATTGCTAAGCCGAAGCTGCGGCAGATTGAGCAAGCCGGCGCGGCGGATATTACCGGGGGGACAGCGCAAAAAACTACCCGCCCGGTCTATTTCGCCGAGCGGGGCGGGTATGTGGAATGTGGTATCTATGACCGCTATCGCCTGGGTGCCGGCGCGGTGATCGCCGGTCCGGCGATTGTGGAGGAGTTCGATTCGACCACGGTGATTCACCCCGGTTACCGGGCGCAGGTTGACCGCTTTGGGAACCTATTAATCAGGCGGGAGGAAATTTAGTAGGTGCGGTTTTCCAACCGCACGCTTGAAATGTGACGATAGGACTATACGATACTCTTAAATACCGTGGTGCGCCCGATGAACATCCGCCGCTACTATATTTCCGATGCTCTGGTCTTCATAACCCAGATCGTCCAGGACCGAACTCCGGTTTTTCAAGAACTGCAGTATCTTGCACTGTTGCGTACGACACTACAGCGCGTAAAGGACTATCATCCATTCACCATGCTGGCCTATGTTTTTTTACCAGACCATTTTCACCTTCTGATTCAACCAACAAGTCCAAGCAACTTCAGTGATATCATGCACTCACTGAAGCGCAATTTTACTATAGCGTATAAGGCTGCAACGGGCACGGTGGGTCAGACAGTCTTTTGGCAAAAAGGATTCTGGGATCATATTATACGGGACGAAATTGATCTACAACGCCACTTGGATTATATTCATTACAACCCGGTCAAGCACGGGTTGGTCGACAGGCCGGAATCATGGCCTCACAGCAGCTTTGTCCACTGGCAAAAACGTGGCGCTTACCCGGAGCAGTGGGGCTGGTCGGCGCCGACCTCAATCGCAGATTATAATTGGCAAAAATCCGAGTAGAAGTATGGTGAATTCATAAAAATATGCGGATTGATGACCAGTGATGTAGGTGCGGGCAGTGAACTTCACTGCTTGATACCGCACGCTTTTGTTTTGACGTGGGCAAATGCGTGCGGTTGGAAAACCGCACCTACTATATTGCTCTAGATATGGGGGATTTGATCGTAATCGATGACGGGTATGAAATTGAAAAGTTGAAAATCAAAAGGATGGTGGTTAAACCATGAAAATCAAAGAGATCCGAGCTGTAGAGGTTGACATCCAGCCACGACCCCAGACCAGGCCCCGGCCCAGAACCGGAGAATCTTTGCCCGTGGTTTATCCGAACGCCCGTTACCCGCGGGAGGGGGGACGCAATGCCTGGGGTCCCCACGGGTGGAGGCGCCCGGCCTGCGTGGTCACGGCCGAAGATGGCACCTGGGGATTGGGCATTTCGATGTGGGGCGACCCGGTAGTGCGCATCATCAATGAGCATTATGCCCCCGCCCTTATCGGCGAAAACTGCATGGCGACGGAAAAAATCTGGGACATGATGATGCGCATGTCCGCTATGTACGGCAGCAACGGCTTAGCCAGCTATGCTATCAGCGCCGTTGACCTGGCGCTGTGGGATCTCAAGGGCAAACTGTTGCAGAAACCGGTCTATGAGCTGCTGGGCGGGCCGCAGAAGGATAAGATTTTCTGCTATGCTACCGGCTTCGATATCGCCTGGTATAAGGAGATAGGCTTTAAGGCCTCCAAGCTGCCCCTGCCCTACGGACCCTCTGATGGCCTGGATGGTTTGAGGAAAAATGAAGCTCTGGTGGCAAAGACACGCGAATTGGTAGGGGATGATAATGAGCTGATGCTGGACTGCTGGCTGGCCCTGGATGTGGAGTATACCGTCCGGCTGGCGGAGGTGCTGCGCCCGTACCGCCTCAAGTGGATTGAGGATTATCTGCTGCCGGAGGATTATGACGGCTTCGCGGCGGTGCGCGAGCGCTTGCCCTGGCAAACCCTGGCGGCCGGCGAGCATTGGTATTTGACGGCGCCCTTTGCCCTGGCGGCCAACCGGCGCCTGGTGGATGTTTTCCAACCGGATATCTGTTGGGCGGGTGGTATGACGGCCTGTGTCAAGATTTGCCACATCGCCGAAGCTGCTGGCATTTCGGTGATCGTCCATGGCGGAATGAACCTGCCCTACGGCCAGCACCTGACCTATGCCATGCCGGCCATCCCTTGGGGCGAGCGGTCGGACGGGGTCTCTTCTCCCGGCGTGCCGCTGGAGGAGATGCGCCACGTCCCCGGCGCGGCGGTCATCAAAGACGGCTACCTGGTGCCCAGCGATGCACCGGGCTTTGGCATGGAAGTTACTATGGACTGGCTGGAGGCAGCGGCGGCCAGGTGATGCCGGTCAGGCAGATTGTGACCCTCAACCATGTGAGAAGGAGATAGTATGCTCGCCGGATATGTCAGTGATGAACGGTATGTAGCCTTGCCGGATGTGCTGTTGGAATTCGAGAATAGCCAGGGCTCTGTAGAAGCCCGCTCGCGAGCGACTGGGGCGGTCTATGCGGATGTATCTCCCGGTCCCTACAAAGTGACTTTATACCGGCAGGGATATGGCTCTAAAAGCGTGCGGATGACGGTGAGAGAGGGCGAGCCGTACCAATTCCGCCTGTTAAAGGACAGCCTGCTGGGGTATATGTGGCCCAAGTGGGTGCGCTCCGGCGAGAGGGCCCAATTTCGCGTACACGCGGTGGAGGCATATAAACTGGAATTGTGGCGCTACGGCTGGCAGAAGGAATATATCCGCCCCATCGGCTGGTACGACGAGCATGGTCCCCGCGCCACCATGCAGATCACCCCCGACGGGGATTATACCCAGACAGGGGTGCAATGGAATAAGCGCGGGTACGGCAACCCCCAACAGGCGCAACTGGTGGCGGGGCCGGAACGCTCCGGGCTGTACTATATGCACGCCAAGACGGAATCCGGCGTCTTCTTCTCCTTCCCTTGGGTGGTGGCCCCGGCCAAACCGCAGGCGGAGCTAGCGGTGCTGGCCTCCAATATAACCTGGAATGCCTATAACAATTTCGGCGGCCGCAGTAACTACATTAACCCCGACCGCCTGCCGCCTACCCCGACGGTTAATGCCCGGCTGGACTTGCAGCGTTACATCGATCCCGATTCGGGGAATTATATTTCCGAAACTTATCTGCCGCTCTCCTTTGAACGGCCCGAGTCGATTAACTTTGTGCCTGAGGACGAACAGGTAACCGACCCCATTGAGGGGCGCTCGGCCTGCCACATCGCCCCGGCGGAGTGGCGCCTGTTGGGATGGTTAGAGCGCGAGGGCTTTGCTTACGATTACTATGCCGAAACCCAATTCCACAGCGGGCTGCTGAACCTGGACGATTACAAGGCGCTGATCATCAGCACGCACCCGGAGTACTGGTCCAAAGAGATGTATCACAAGCTCAAATCCTGGGTCTTCGAGCGCGGCGGCAAGCTGATGTATTTGGGCGGCAACGGCCTAAACTGCGAAGTGGAATTTGTGGATGAATATACTACCATCTTTCAAAATGGGCCGCACGGGGGCCAAGCCCAGTTGGAAAAGCTGGGCTTCGAGAGCCGTTTTCACCAGCGTGTGGAATCTGAGGCTAACCTGCTGGGGGTCGTCTATACGGAGACGGGGGTCATGACCAGCGCGCCCTACCGGGTGGTAGATGCCGGTCACTGGATTTTTGCAGGCACGGGGTTGAAAGATGGGGATATTTTTGGCGAGAAGAGCCTGCACATGCGCGTCCCAGGCGGGGCATCGGGCCACGAAACGGATAAGATTTCGGCCAGCTCGCCCAAGAATGTGCAGCTCGTGGCAAAAGGGCTGAATGTCGATAATGGCGGCGCGGAAATTGTCTACCATGAGCCGGGAAATGGCGGCGCCGTCTTCTCTGTGGGCTCCATTAGCTATCCCAGTTCGATTTTGGTGGACGACGCGGTTTCGCAGATCACGGCAAATGTGCTGAATCGCTTCCTGGGGAAATAGCCAATACCCATGAAAATCAAAGAAATTCGCGCCGTACCCATCAAATTCCAGGTGCAACCTAAAACCAAACCGCGCCGGCAGGTGGGTTTTCCTGGAGGCAAGAAGCCCTTTGTCCGTCCGGCCAACCGGTATCCACAGTTGAGAAAGCCGGAAGCCGGTGAGAGGCGGGAAGCCTGGCAGCCGCCGGACCAGTGGCAAAATGTCGCCTGTGTGGTGACGGCCGAAGATGGTACGTGGGGCCTGGGCATCTCAGTCATGGGAACGCCGGTGGCTGCCATTATCAATGCGCACTTTGCCCCCAACCTGGTCGGCGAAAATTGCATGGCGACAGAAAAGCTGTGGGACATGATGGTGCGCATGTCCGCTATGTACGGCAGCAATGGGTTGGCCAGCTATGCGATCAGTGCCGTCGATGTGGCGCTGTGGGACCTGAAAGGCAAGCTTTTGCGGCGGCCGGTGTATGAGCTGCTGGGTGGGCCGCAAAAAGATAAGATTTTTTGTTATGCCAGTGGTTCTGATACGGCCTGGTACCTGGAGTTGGGTTTTAAGGCCACGAAAATTTTTCTGCCGTATGGCCCGGTCGAGGGGCTGGATGGCTTGCGGCAAAATGAGGAAATCATCGCGCGGACCCGGGAATTGGTAGGGGACGAGGTGGATTTAATGGCCGATGGTTGGATGGGTCTGGATGTGGAGTATACCGTCAGGTTGGCGGAGACGCTGCGTCCTTACCGGCTGAAATGGCTGGAGGATTACCTGCTTCCTGAAGAGGTTGACGGTTACGCCGCGGTGCGGCAGCGCCTTCCCTGGCAGGCCCTGGCGACGGGCGAACATTGGTACCTGCCTATGCCTTTCGCCCAGGCAGCCAGCCGGCGGCTGGTGGATATTTTTCAGCCGGATGTGCTCTGGGCAGGAGGGATCACCGCCGCAATCAAGATTTGCCATATTGCCGAAGCTGCGGGGATTTCGGTGATTGCCCACGGCGGCATGAATTACCCCTACGGGCAGCACCTGAGCTACGCCATGCCCGCGATTGTATGGGGGGAGAAATCCGAGGGAGTCTCCGCGCCCGGTGTGCCCCTGGCGGAGATGGTGAAGTTGCCGGGCACGGCAGTGATCAAAAATGGTTACCTGGTGCCCAGCGATGCGCCGGGCTTTGGCCTGGAAGTGACGCAGGTGTGGCTGGAGGAGGCCGCGCAGGCGGCAAGGAGTGCATAGATGACTGGGGCGGAATATGGAATGGTTATCTTTAAGGATGTGATGATACCCATGCGCGACGGGGTCCGCCTGGCGGCGGATATCTACCGGCCGGCGCAGAACGGGGAAATCATGCCGGGGCCGCTCCCTACAATTCTGATTCGCACTTCGTACGATAAGGCGGCCGGACGGTATGTGGAATCAATCGCCAATTTTTTCACACCCCGCGGCTATGTCACCGTCCAGCAAGATTTGCGCGGGCGCTACAATTCGGAGGGGAAGGGGCAGTATTTTCATACCGTGAATCCCAAAGAAGGGATGGATGGCTATGATACGGTCGAATGGATCGCGGCCCAGCCCTGGTCCAATGGCCGGGTTGGCGCCGTGGGCAGCTCCCACCCCGGCTTGATACAAATCCATATGGCGCTATACAGACCCCCCCATTTGACGGCGATCTGGCCGGATGTCTCGCCCACCAACAATTATGCCCACCAATCCCGCCTGGGCGGGGCCATGCAACTGCACATGTTCGGCGCCCTGTTTCTGCATGCCCAGGATTCCCAGGAGATACGGGATGATCCGGTGGCCAAACAGTCGCTCTACGATGCTATGGAACATATGCGGGATTTGGTCTACACCACGCCTTTTAAACCCGGATTGACCCCACTCGCGGTGGTGCCCAACCTGGAAAAGACCCTGTTTGATTATTACTATCGCGGGGCCTACGACGAATTCTGGGCGGCCGAGTGCAACGATTTTGAGCGTAACTTCGACCGCCACGCCGATATTCCTGCTACATTCAGTGGCGGCTGGTTCGATCCTTTCGCCATCGCTACCACCAATGCCTACGCTAAAATGGCGCAAAAGAATCAGACACCGCAGCGGCTGATCATGGGACCCTGGACACACATGGGGATGCGGTCGGTTAACATGTCCTATGCCGGCGATGTGGACTTTGGCCCTGCCGCGATTTGGGGCTTCGCGCGCTTCAATCCGGAGCAGTTGCGCTGGTTTGACCGCTGGCTGAAGGATATTCCCACTGGGGTAGAGGATGAGCCGCCGGTGCAAATTTTCGTGATGGGCGGTGGCGATGGGCGGCGAACTGCGCTGGGGAAAATGAGTCATGGGGGCGTGTGGCGCGATGAGTATGAGTGGCCCTTGAAACGCACCCAACAGTCGACCTATTATTTGCGCAGCGGCGGCTTGCTAAGCTCGGAACCTCGGCGGGGCGCGGACGAAGGTCACCACTCCGTGGCGATGGCGCCACCGGTGAAGTTTACATATGATCCCCACCACCCCGTGCCGACCATCGGCGGGACGGTCACAGGCTACTTTGAGATGGTCAATTTCGGAGATATGCTGGATCCTTTCTGGGTCAAATATCTGCCACCCTGGGTCAGGATGCGCAGCATTATTATGGATGGCGCGGCGCACCAAAAAGAGGAGCCCGGTATCGTGGGGGCGCAGCCCCCTTACCAACCTCTGGCAGCCCGGCCGGATGTGCTGGTATTCCAAACTCAGCCGCTGGAGCAGGACATAGAGGTCACCGGCAAGATCGAGGTAACCCTGTGGATCTCCTCTTCCGCCGTCGATACCGATTTCACGGCGAAATTGGTCGATGTTTGCCCAGCCAACGAGGACTATCCGGCGGGGTATCACATGAACCTCACCGACTCCATTATCCGCACACGCTATCGCGATAGTTGGGAACGGGAAGAGCTGATGGAGCCGGGGAAAGTCTACCAGGTGCAGATCACCCTGCCGCCCACCAGCAACCTGTTTAAGACCGGGCACCGTATCCGGCTGGATATCTCCAGCAGCAACTTCCCGCGGTTTGATCTCAACCCGAATACGGGGGAGCCTATGGGGCGCCATACCCAAATGGCGCCGGCCCATAATACCGTCTACCTGGATTACACCCGGCCATCCCACGTGGTGCTGCCGGTAGTCCCGGGGTGAGAGGGCTGTCAACAGTTGGCCTTACCGGCCTTAAAATATTGAGCAGAGAGGAGCCGTATCATGATCATCGATGTCCATACCCATCCCCCCCGCCCCCAATTTGCCCGGCCGGCTGGCCAGGCCATTACCAATGCCGCATGGCGGCCGGATAAGGCTGCCAGCATTTCCGCCACGCCGGCAGACTATGCCCAGGCGATGGAGGTCGTCGACCGGGCGATCACTTTTAATATTGCCTCCCATCCTGATAAGGATCCCAACGCCCCTTTTGACCCTTCGGACCTGGTGATGCCTACGAAAGAGGCCAATGATCTCACCGCCGCATTGGTGCAGTCACAACGGGGCAAAGTCATCGGATTCGTGACGGTCCACCCGTACGAGGCCGACCCGCTGCAAGAGATCGAGCGCGGCGTCCACGAATTAGGCATGCGGGGCGTCAAGCTGGGGCTCAATTATCAACGGGCCGATCTGCTGGGGTCTGAGGCGTATGCCATTTACGGCAGGGCGCAGCAGTTGGGGTTGCCCATTCTATTTCACATGGGAACCTCGCCCGTGCGCACCGCTCCACTGATTGATGCGTACCCGCTGCACGTCGATCGTATAGCGATTGCCTTCCCGGAGCTGAAGATTATCATAGCGCATATCGGCCATCCCTGGCAGGTAGATACCATCGTGGTGATCCGCAAGCATCCCAACGTCTATGCCGATATTTCGGCCCAATTCTTCCGCCCCTGGTCGATGTATAATGCGCTCCGGCTGGCGACAGAATGGGGTGTGATGCCCAAGCTGCTCTTCGGTTCCGATTATCCGATAGCTACACCGGCCGAGACCATGGCAGGCACCCGCCAGGTCAACGATATCCTGGAAGGGACGAAATTGCCCCGCGTCCCCGAAGAGGAGATCGAAGCGATTATTCACCGGGACAGCCTGGCCTTATTGGGATTGGCGGATTAATATCCAAGCAAATTTCCGTAGGTGCGGTTTCCAACCGCACGTGTTACTCGTGGGCGAAAAACGTGCGGTTATATACAGTGAAGTACACTGCCCGCACCTACAAAAACGTGAACAGCTATGTAAGGAGAAATGAAAGCTATGTCAGATACGCATATAAAGTCACAACAAATCTACGAACGGGCTAAGAAGGTCATCCCCGGCGGCGTCAGCAGCGCGAATCGGTTGACTGACCCGAACCTGGTCTTTACCCGCGCCCAGGGAGCCTATATTTACGATGCGGATGGCAAACAATATATAGATTATCATGCCGCCTTCGGGCCGCCGATCTTGGGCCACAGCCACCCGGAGGTGAACCAACGGGTAGTAGAGGCTATTAACCGGTCGGATCTGGTGGGCATCGGCGCCAACGAGCTGGAAATCCAGTTGGCCGAAAAGATTGTGCAGCATGTACCGAGCGCCGAGAAGGTGATGTTCTGCAACTCCGGCTCCGAGGCCACCTTTGCGGCCCTCCGGCTGGCGCGCGCCGCCACCGGTCGCAGCAAGATCATCAAATTCCAGGGTTGTTATCACGGGGGGCATGATGCCGTCTTAATGAATGTGATTAGCCCGCCGGAGAAGGTAGGGCACAAAGATCTGCTTTCGGCCGGCATGACCCCGGAGGTGGTGGACAACACCATCGTTTTGCCCTTTAACGATACTGAGGCCGTCGCTCAAACAATGCGGGAGCAGGGGGATCAGATTGCGGCTATCATTCTTGAGCCTATTCCGCACAATATCGGGTGTGTTATGCCAACCCAGGAGTTCTTACAGGGGCTGCGGGATTTGACCCAAAAGCATGGGACAGTACTGATCTTCGATGAAGTGATTACCGGTTTCCGGCATGGGTTAGGTGGCTATCAGAAGATCTCGGGGGTCACGCCCGATCTGACGGCGATGGGCAAGGCTATTGCTAACGGCTTTCCGATGGCGGCCCTCGCGGGCCGGGAAGATTTGATGCACCATACCAGGCCGGGTGGGGATGTCTTCTTCGCCGGGACTTTCAATGGTCACCCGGTAGGCGTGGCAGCGGCATTGGCCACTATCGAAATTCTGGAAAGACCGGAAAGTTACCAATGTCTCTTTGGCATGGGCGAGAGGATGCGGCGCGGCCTGCAGCAAATCACCGGCCGCTTGGAAGTTGAATCCACCGTAGCTGGGTTCGGCTCGGTTTTTCTGATCTACTTCATGGTTGGGCCGATCAATACTTATTCTGATTTGCTGCGCAACGATGTGTCTAAATTCATCACCTACCGCAAACGATTGATCGAGCGGGGCATTTACGAGCTGCCCGTAAATCTGAAGCGCAACCATATTAGTCTATCTCACACGGCCGCCGACATTGACCGGACATTAGAGACGGCGGAAGAGGTCTTGAAGACCCTGTCTTAGTAAAGTTCAAAAGTTTGGAGTTAATTTTATGGGCTTTGCCTTTGTCCAGATAAGTGATCACCATCTGCGGGCGTCAGAGGCGCTGTTGACCTATGGCTATTCGCCGGCCTGGGCTTTTCGTGCCGTGTTGCGCCATATTGCTGAGAATGTGGCAGATCAGATCGATTTTATTGTGACCACAGGTGACCTGGTACATGCCGGAACCGATGAGGAATATCAGACGGTAAGGCAGATGATGCAATTCCAGCCGGTTTCAGCGGCCCCTGGCCCGCAGCGCATAACTTTCGAAGGATTGACTGATTTCCCGTTTTACTGCTTGCCGGGCAATCATGATCCCCGGCAAGCCTTTTATCGTAACCTGTTCCCGCTCTCTACAGCGGCAGAGCAGATGAATGTGGCTTTCGAGCACCAGGGGGTGCAATTTGTCTGCCTGGATTGGGGGGCAGATAATAAGGCTGTGGCTACTACAGAGATGCTGGAATTTCTGAAAGGCGCTTTGCAGGCTCCCATACCCACGATCCTGTTTATGCACCATCACGTGGTTCCGATAGGCAGCCGCTGGCTGGATGATTTCATAGCCGATGATGTGCAAAAGTTTTGGGATCTGGTTGCTGGCGTAGATACGCACCGGCAGAAGGTGCTGGGTGTCTTCTGTGGCCATACCCATGCATCATATGAAACTCAGGTAGCCGGTGTCCCCGTCTTCGGTGTGCGCTCTACTACTTTCCAATTTGCGCTGCAGGATGAGCGCTTGTTTTGCCTGCGTCCTCCCCATTACCGCCTGGTAACCATTGAGGATGGCTCGCATGGGGTGCATCTGGAAACTAAAATTTTTGAAGTGCCTTTGTAAAGGGGCGCTGTCAACGGATGATTAGAACGAATTGAACGGATTGGCCCTCGCGCGGCAGTGGTAATCCGTTAAATCTGCTGCCTCTCCACTGGGAGAGGAGGAATCCATTGACAGTTGATTGTCCTAAGACACAACCCAAGAGGGGGGAAAATGCTTGGAACCAGCACAATTGCTCTGGCTGAAGGCGTGAAGTTGGTAAAAAATGTCATGATTCCCATGCGCGATGGGGTGCGCCTGGCGGCCGATCTCTATATGCCCGACGAGGAAGCGGCCCGCTTTCCGGTAGTGATGGAGTATATTCCTTACCGTAAGGATGAAGTGGCCCCTTTCAGCCGGTTTTACGAGTACCTGGCGCGACACAGCTATATCCTGGCCCGGGTGGATATCCGTGGTACAGGTGGATCGGAGGGGATTAACGTCGACGAATATGTATTACAGGAACAGCTCGATGGCTATGATGCCATCGAGTGGCTGGCGCAGCAACCCTGGTGTGACGGCCACGTGAATATGATGGGTTTCTCCTACGGCGGATTTAGCTCGCTGCAGGTAGCAACCCATAACCCACCGCACCTGACCACTATCATCCCCGCCTATTTCACCGATGATCGCTATACGGATGATTGCCACTATCGCGGGGGTTTGCTGCGCATGTATTATGACGTAGGCTATTATGGTAATTTCATGGTAGCTTACAATGCCCTACCACCCTATCCGGAGTGGTGTACCGGCCAGGCCGGTGGCGGCGATTGGGCCAGGATCTGGGAACAACATTTGGCGCATAATGAGCCTTACATACTGAAGTGGTTAAGCCATCAAACCAACGATGCATACTGGCGGCATGGCTCGGTGCGCGACATCCCTGAGCGGATCAAGTGCCCGGTTTTTATGATCGGAGGCTGGCAGGATGGTTATCCCAATCCGCCGCTGCGCTTGTACGAGTCTTTGCAAGTGCCGCGTAAACTGTTGATGGGTCCCTGGAACCATCGGATGCCTGATTCAGCGATACCGGGTCCGCGGATTGACTATCTCCATGAGGTAGTCCGTTGGCTGGATTATTGGTGTAAGGGGATAGAGACCGGCATTATGGCCGAACCGCCGGTGACGGTATATATGCAGCACGCCGAGCCGCCGGTGGTAGATCGCCTGGATTCGGCGGGGGCCTGGCGCAGCGAAGTCGATTGGCCTCCTCCCGGGGCGGCGGCGAAAACGTTTTACCTGGCAGGCGCTGACCGAGGGTCAGCCGGAAACTTGTTAGGGGAAAAGCTAGAGGCCGCTGATGGGACCGACTACTATGCGTACGATCCCACCGTGGGAGTGACCGGAGGGTTATGGTCGGGCGGCATCATGTTTGGCCTGGCGGGGGATCAGCGCCCCGATGAAGCGCGCTCGCTCATCTATACCACCCCGCCCCTGGCAGAGGATGTACATATCCTCGGCTGGCCGCGGGCCCACCTATATGTTGCGTCGAAGCCGGTGGGTACACCGGAAGCCCTCGTGATGGGTTTTGCGGCCAGTCTGGCGGATGTGGCGCCTGACGGGGCTTCGCACCTGGTCGCAAAGGGCATGCTCAACGGAACGCGCCGCGCATCCCTGGTCCAGCCAGAGCCGATGGAGCCCGGTGAAATCTACGAATTGGATATCCAGATAGACGCTACCGCCTGGGTTTTCCCGAAAGGGCACCGTATCCGCCTGAGCATCGCCAGTGCAGACTGGCCCAACGTCTGGCCTACGCCGCAACCGGCGATAAATTCTGTGGCCCGCGGGGCGCAGCGACCATCTTGCCTGGTGCTGCCTACTGTGCCTGCTGTGGGCAGCGCTACGCCTCCGGCCTTCCGCCCTTCTGCCCTGGCGGTTTCCAGGCACTCGGACGCGGCGCACCCACCAACATGGCAGGTCGTACAGGATGTTTTAACTGGCCGCACCAGCGTTAAAATCGCTTTGGAATCAGATGCGCGCGTCAATGCGACGACCGTCGTACACCGGAGTTTTTCCGTCGATTGCCAGGTGGACCCGGCAGACCCGGCGCGGGCCAGCGCCTATGGCCGCCATGTCAGCCGGATCGAGCGGCCTAACGAGGTAACCCAGGCCCGCTCGGACGTGCTGATCCAATCTACCGCCTCCCATTTCCACATCACCATCGAACTGGCAGTCCATGTGAATGCCGTTTTACACTTTTCCAGGCGCTGGGTCGAATCGCTGCCCCGCAGCTTGCTATGACAAGGTGAATGCCCGGCTGAGTCAGAACTCAGCACAGAGTTGGGCCGGTGACAGGTTGACCGAGCGCTCTGTAAACCAGCTTGTAGGTGCGGTATGGTACCGCACGTCTTGCTTGTGGGCAAAAACGTGCGGTACCATACCGCACCTACGGGGAATCTGACCAATTACCGAACGAATATATCGGAGACAACGATTATGAAAATTACCCAAGTTTCTACCGTAGTCGTCAATGCGAACATGCGGAACTGGATCTTTGTGAAGGTCGAGACCGACCAGCCGGGGTTATACGGGTGGGGCGAGGCAACGCTGGAATGGAAGACCAAGGGTGTGGTAGGGTCGGTAGATGATGTCAGCCGGCTGATCATCGGGGAAGATCCGCTGCGCATCGAGCACCTGTATCAAATCATGTACCGCCAATATTTCTGGAAGGTGGGTATTGAGGGCATGACCGCCATCAGTGGCATTGAGCAGGCCCTGTGGGATATCAAGGGTAAGGTGTTCAACGTGCCGGTCTATGAGCTCCTGGGAGGGCGGGTGCGCGACCGCGTCCGGGTTTATAATCACCTGGGGGGCGGGCAGATGAAGAGTATGTACGAGAGCACCGAGCCGCAAGAGTTCGCCGAGCGCGCCTTGATCGTCAAAGAGGCCGGGTACACCGCGATGAAGTTTATGGCGGTGCCTCGCACTGAACCGGTAGAAGGTATACAATCGGTGCGGTATGCCGAAATCCTGGTCCGGGCGGTACGGGAAGCTGTCGGGCCGGAGATGGATTTAATGGTAGATCTCCATGCCCGTACCTGGCCCGGCATGGCGATCCAATACTGCCATGCGTTTGAACCGTACGGTCTCCTGTTTTTCGAGGAGCCTTGCCCGACGGAAGACATCGAGGCAACGGCCCAGGTAACGCGCGCCTCGCGCATTCCGATTGCTACCGGCGAAAGGTTGGTGGGGCGCCATCAATTCCGCGAGATATTTGAGAAGCGCGCCTGCCATGTGATCCAGCCGGACCTGTCTCACTGTGGTGGGTTGTGGGAGGCGCGTAAAATTGCTGCTATGGCGGAAACCTATTCGATGGCAGTCGCGCCGCACAATCCCAACGGCCCGATTGCCACTGCTGTCGCGGTACACTTCGCCCTGGCGACGCCCAACTGGCTGATCCAGGAGGCGATTACCAACGATGTACCGTGGCGTAATGAAGTCCTGGAGCATCCCATAGAAGTGAAGGATGGTTACGTAGATATTCCGGTGCGGCCGGGCCTGGGTATTGATGTGAATGAAAAAGCGGCGGCTAAATATCCTTTCAAAGCCGAAGCGGTACAGCGCTACTTCCACGCTGACGGAGCCGTGGCGGATTGGTAGGTAATAATACCGGTTGAGAACCAAGCTGTATTAAGCAAGGAGCAAGCGATGAGAGCGTTGGTCTGGGAAGGGGCGCGAGAGATGGCGATGCGCGAAAAGCCTGAGCCATCTGTAGGGCCGGGAGAGGTTTTGATAAAAGTTGCCTATGTAGGGATCTGCGGTTCGGAGCTGAGCGGATACCTGGGACATAACGCGTTACGCGTACCGCCTTTAGTGATGGGACATGAGTTTTCGGGCGAGATTGTGGCGCTGGGGCCCGAAGTTGAGAGTCGTAATCCCTCCCTGACTGCAGGTCAGATGGTGACGGTCAATCCTTTAACCTATTGCGGCACGTGCGTCTATTGTCGCAATGGCTTAAATCAGTTGTGCTATTCCCGCAAGCTGATCGGGGCGGCCCGGCCGGGCGCCTATGCAGAATATGTGACCGTACCGGCGGAAGTAGTGAGCAGGCTGCCTGCCGGGATGTCACTGCGCACCGGCGCCATGACCGAGCCGGTGGCGGTGGGGGTGCGCATTGGCGAGATGGCCGGCAAATTGGACGGGGAGAGCGCCCTGGTGGTGGGGGCCGGTCCCATCGGCTTGTTGGCTTTACAGGTCTTAAAAGCCCAAGGGGCCAGCCGGGTGTTTATCTCAGACCTGGATGCCGAGCGCCTGGCTATGGGCGCCGCCCTGGGAGGCAAGGCGCTGAACCCGCGCTCGGTGGATGTGGTGAAATATGTCAAAGAGGCGACCGGGGGCCTGGGTGTGCCGGTGGCGGTGGATGCCGTGGGCGCTGCCGTTACCCGGGCGCAATCTGTGGCCGCTACCCGTTCGGCCGGTACGGTGATTCTGACGGGGCTGCATGAGGAGACCAGCGCTATGCCGGCGGCGGAGATTATCCGGCGCGAGATTACCGTGCGCGGCTCCTTCGCTTATTCGCCCGCCAATTTTGCTGAGGCGCTGCACCGCCTGGAGCAGGGAACCATGCGCCTCGATCCCTGGATTGTGGAAGCGCCTTTGGCGGATGGCGGCAAATGGTTCGACCGCCTGGTGGATGCGCCGGGGGACGTGGCTAAGGTGCTGCTGGTGCCGTAGGGGCTGCCGCCGTCTTTTTCTCACGCGGCCTCCGGCTCTATTGACTTTCTCCTTTTTCTGATGTACGCTTCTGGCTAATGATAGCTAATGATGGCCAGAGAGGATATTTGCATTGAAAAAGAAAACGACTGTGAGAATTGTCAACGCGACAGAGGCAAAAAATCGGTTTGGTGAACTCATCAAACATGCGTACCTCGATGACGAACATTTGATTGTCAAGCGGGACGGCATTCCTGTGGTTGCTATTGTCCCTATAGCTGACTACGAGCGAATGGTTTCCCCTGAAGACCTCCCTACAGGGATCGCCGAGGAAATAGAAAAGAGCGCCAGGCGCGCGCGCGCACATACCAGCATGCGTGCTTTTCTTGAGGATGTCCACAGCCGGATGCCTGATGTTTCAGAGGAAGAGACTAATGCAGAGATTAGCGAGGCAATTCGCGAAGTGCGAGCGCATAAATGAGGCTGGTCGTTGACACCAACGTACTCGTGTCAGCGCTACTCGTCAAAGAGGGAAAGCCTGGGCAAATACTCAAACAAATTGATGAAGGTAGATATACCCTCCTGCTCACCGAGGAGATAGTCCGCGAAGTTGAGGATGTTCTACGCCGTCCCCGTATCAGGAGACGATACCCAATCACTGATGCAGAGATATCCAGTTATCTAGATAGATTGCGAAAGAATGCTATTTTCCAGGCTTCCGGGGTAATCGTTAATGTAGTGACAGAGGACCCTGATGATGACAAATTCCCAGCTTTGGCATTGGCAGGCCAGGCGGATTGCATTATCTCTGGAGACTTCCATATGGTAAGGCTTCAGGTATACGAAAGCATACCAATTCTTACCCCAGCGCAGTTTGTCGCGATGCACATGTCCCCCAACTAACCCAACCCGATTGTCCAACATGGCTGTCCTTTCGACTGTTGGACAAGTTACCAAAATTTTCTATTTTTCATCTTGGTGGCGCCAGCGGATGGAAGCGGATAAACGGATAGCCGGTCGACAGCCATCCGCTTATCCGTCGTTTGCCCCTGGCAAACAGTAATCCGCTGCATCCCCTTCAGCTCATCAGATTCACAACATTCCCAACAACTCTCTCAACACCTCCGTATGCCGCACGATGTACCGGATATACAGCTCCGCGTACGCCTCGCCCCAGTCGCCGCCCACCAGGTAGACCTGCCCGCCGGGGGGGGAGCCATCGCGCCGCAGCCGGGCGCCGCCGCAGCGCAGGCCGTGCAGGCTGCCGAACAGCCCGGCGGGATCGTGGCCATCCAGGTCGAAGGCCAGGGGCAGCAGGCGGCGCCACAGGTCGGTGTCGGGCAGATCAGGGCGCGGGTCCAGAATCCAGCGCCCGCGCTGCGGTAGGGGCGGACGGCCGTCCGCCCCTACCCGATGGCCGTCCGCTTGCAGCAGCGCCAGCAGGTCCGCCTTGTGCGCGCTGACTTCCTGCCGCAGCTCCGGCGTCAGCGCCCCTGGCGGCGATTCCAGCACCAGGTGGCCGTCCACGGCCTGCACGCTGACCTGGCGCGCTGCCAGGCTGGCCACCAGGTCTGCTGCGCTGCGGGCCGGCGCATCCATTTCAACGGCTGCCACTGCACCCGTCATAGTATGACAATCTCCCGGTCGGGCGGGGCGCCCTGCTCGTTTCCCAGCGTGGGTAGAGCGGAGTTGCTACCATTTCTACCATTTCTACCATTCTGTGGAGGGATATAGGGGGGTGGGAAAAACTCAATGCCATACGATTTAGCCCACCTATCCAGGTCTCTTAGTGTTATTTTCCATTTTCTCCCTGCTTCTCCTGAACCTCTAAATAGTTTTTCGAACCGCATCGCGCTCAGTTTATGCCCAATCCTACGAGCATTAATATACTCTGTGCTGCCATCCTCCTCCTCTACTAGTTTTCTAACTAACTCTGTAATTTCAGATGTTTTCATCCTCCAGTGGGGTATATCACCCGGAGAAACGGTAGAAATGGTAGAAATGGTAGAAGTGGCATACTGGCACAGCGCCCGGATCACCGAGGCGGTCAGGTCTTCGGTCTCCAAACCGGGCTTCTCCTGCTGGTACGCCACCGCCAGGTCCTCCATCCTTTGCCACAGCCCGGCCACGCCGCGCTCCTCCAGCCACAGCGCTACCGCCAGCAGGGCGCGCCAGGGTTCCAGGTTGCGTCCTGCCAGCGCGGAGCGCTGCCCCACCTGGGCGTCGTAGGCCGGCAGGGCCGCCAGGTTCGCCAGCCCCAGCGCCCACAGATCGTCCAGCAGCTTACGCGGCGGGGTGGGCCAGAGATTGTGTTCGTAGGGATCGGCGTTGGCCTTGCGCCGGTCGGTGGTGCGCACCAGCGGCACCACAATGGTGCGGCTGCCCAGCACTGGGTCGGGCAGGTGGATGGCGCTGAAGGCGCGGGCGCAGTAGGCGTTCACGTAGCGCGTATGCCACTGCTTATCGCTCCCCAATTCCTTCACCGTCACCGTGCTGCCGCGCCGGTTGCCCGCCAGCAGCAAGTTACGCTTGTCGGGGTCGGTTTTGGCGTTGGAGAGGCTCTCGGCGTCGTCGAAGCACAGCGTGGCGCCGTAATCCGCCAGGTCTCTGAGGGAGGGGAAGGAGCCGCCCGCCAGGATCACCTCGCCCAGGTAGGCTAACTGCCCCACCAGCAGCAGCAGGTGGCTCTTGCCGCTGCCCCTCTCGCCGTTGGGCCACAGGAAGCCCACCACGTTGAAGGCATCCAGGAACCAGGTGCTGAGGACATAGCAGGCCACCATCTCGCACATCGTCTGCTGCTCCCCCAGCGAGCGGTCGAAGTCGATGAAAGTGTTGATCACATCCACCACCTGCCAGAAAACCGCCGCCGGGTCGGGGCGTTTGCCCGCGCGGTAAACCCGCACGCCCGCCGCCGACCACAATTTCTCATCGCGCGGGATCTCGGGCAGTTCCACCGCAAAACCCAGTGCGGGGTCAGGTCTGCCTGACGACGGGGCAGGGCGGCTTCCCTGCGCCGCCTGGCAGCCGGTCAAAGCGCCATCGCTGCGCATCACGAAAAGCTGCTGCGCGTATTCCTCCTGGGGTGGGTCGAGCCGGACAATATGCCCCTCCCGGTCCAGCTTCTCGGTAATGGTTTTCTTGACGTGCAGCCAGGCGGCGGCGTAGGCCGTGCCGTCGATCAGCATCAGGGGCCGGCGCAGATGTGCGGGCGGCGCGTCCAGCAGTTCCAGGGCGGGCTGCTGCGGCTGGGGCAGCCGGCGCGGCGCCTCGACCAGCGCCCCTAGCGCCTCGGCAGTATGCCCGGCGGCCAGCCAGTCATCCACTCCCACCTTGCGCCCGTCACTCCCCGGCGGCAGGTACACAGCGGCCACGCTGGCCCCCTTGCGCCGCAGATGCTCGCTCAGCCGCTCCAGCGCCAGGCGCACGCTGGGTTTCTGCATCACATCGGAATCAAATACAATGCGGACTTCGCGCCCCTGCAGGGCGATATAATCCCAATCGGCCAGGAAGGTGGTGCCGCCGAAGTCGTTCTGCCCCTTGAAGTTCCACACCCCCAGCAAGGCGACGGCGCACAATCCTTCGCTCGCCAGCTTATCCGCCTTTTTCTGCCCCTCCGTGATCCACAGCGGGGTGCGCGGGTCGGCCAGCCGCGGGCGGCAGCGAGGCGGGCAGTCCAGCCGCACCCCGGCCTGCTTTGGCACTTCATACTTGATGACTTTGCAGGGATAGGTCCCGTCCGGCAGCCTCCTCTTTTTCTCCTCCACCACCCGCGGGTTGTCCGGGCGGTATACCACCAGCGGGCTGCTGCCGTCGACTGCGTATAAGGGCAGCAGCAATCCGGGCACGCGGCACTGGGCCGGCGCCAGCCCCAGCGCCGCCAGCTCGCGGCCGTCCACCACCGTGCGATAGCCGCGCTCCTGGATCACCGCAGGGTCTATACCGCTCTCCGCGTGCAGCATACGATAGTGATCGGGCGCCAGTTGATTGACAGATTTCAGTGAATCAGTTATCATTGTACCATCCTCATGTGTCTTGGGGTTTACAGTATTTTCCTGGCGCGCCAGTTTCCCCCTGGCGCGTCGGCATTTCTGCCGCCGGATTTTACTGTCACCTGTGCTTTGCCTGTCCTTTTGGCCGTGGTGGTCACTGTGCTCACCTCGGTGACCACATCTTGTGTGGCGCACCCCGGCCGGTCCCGCTCCGTATGCAATTGTAGGACTGTGGTTAGAGTCATACTCCATATGGTGTTGTTTGCCTATAGGCGCCTCCTGTATATAGTGTTACGGTAATTTTATCGGTAAACAACGATAGATCAAATGTTCTAATTTTGAAGAGTTGGTAATGTTTTGGCGCAGAATGCACGCGATTTCGTGCTATTTTGCCCGTAAAACCGTGCAACTATTGAACAAGTCCTGCTATTCGCGGCCGTTTAAGCCTGGGCCGGGAAAGGGCTATCCGTAAATTTTGCGTGAATTTTTCTCCACATGGTTGCCCCGTCTCGGCTGCCTTGAACATTTGGCGGGGATGATTACAATTGGGCAACCTGGCTTATGTCCTTCTCAGAAGACTGGAGGTAACTTCAAATTTGACGGTTTTACGGAATTGTCCTACGCTAATGGAGTGAATACCTTCGGACTAGAGCGATTATGCCAAGAAGATGCCGGAGGCAAAGAGAGGTTTCAAAGTGGGTAGAACAGATAGGATCCCTATCGAGTGACAAACCACCTCTAAACGGAAAGCGGATAGATGACTGGTTGGAAATGGGTAGAAAGTTTTGAACAAAACCGCGATGGAAGTATTATTAACCAAAGCTATGTGGCGATTTCCGTAAAACGTCTCGTATAGGTTGATTATACGGAAGTATTCCGTATAGGAAGTAGTTAGGCGCCGGTCGCTTCAGGCGATGCTCACTTGTCAGCGCGGGTAGTCATCATGCGGAGTATCGCACTGAAGCAGAGGCGGTTAGACGCACAAAGCAGGTGAAGAGGATTTGCTATGATCGAAACGCAAGTACAATATGTCTCGGATGAAAAGGGCCAGCTGCAAAGTGTTATTGTGCCGATTGAACTCTGGCGGGAGATTCTATCCGAACGTGAAACCGCGTATTTGCTCCAAAGCGACGCGATGAGGCAACGCCTGTTAGCGGCAATCCAGCGCCAGGATGGCATCCCCTTTGAGGAAGCTCTTGAGAAGCTTGGAATTTGACCAGGCAGGGTTTGAAGACCTTGCAGGGTGGATCGAGAAAGACCGGAAGACGGCACTGCGCATCGTGAAACTGATTCAAGCCGTGCAGCGCGACCCCTTTCACAGCATTGGCAAGCCCGAACCGCTCAAACATGAGCTGGCCGGCTGCTGGTCACGGCGCATCGATGACGAACATCGCTTGGTCTATCAGGTGTTGGAAGACAAGATTCGTATTCTGGCGTGTCGTTACCACTATTGACCGGCTCCTGTTGTCAAGACTTTGCTGGCGAATCCCGTTTTCCGTAGATAGGGTACCGGATTTCGCCGGAGGTTACGCTTAGTAGTGACGTTCTCCACTCCGATTTTCGAAAATTTTCGGCTCCAAAAACAGGTGTTTTGAATTCGCCAGCAGAATCTT
>SHYO01000178.1 GCA_009692745.1 Chloroflexota bacterium | reverse complement strand
GGCGCCATATATCCAGGCACGTCTGGCCTATGTGGCTGCCATGTTCAACATCCTGCTTGACTTGTTTCACAGGCTTCATCCTGAGGCCAATCCTTTTAAGATGAGCATCGCTGAGTTCTCACTCTAAAACTAGCACCATTGGTTATTAGGACCTCGTGTGGCGCTGTGTTGCAAAACGTGAACGTAAATGACCGGATAGCATTATACTGATAGTCCATTGGATGTAAAACTATGCGTGTCCCTGTCCCTTGCACTTCTCAGGTATTAGGGCGACCTAATACCTTGATAAGGTGAACTTGACAAAAACACTCCCTTATCTTATTATACCTTAATATTTTCTCCTGGAGGGAAACTTTGAGCACGGCTGCGCTGGACTACATTGAAACGATCTATAACCTCACCGTAGAAGGTGATACCGTGGTAGGGGCCAGGTTGGCTGAGAAATTTGGCGTGACGCCTGCCAGCGTGAGCGAGATGTTGCAACGCCTGCAACGGGACGGTTTCCTTACAACCGACCGGGCGCATGGTCCCCTCTTAACCGCCAAAGGTACGGCTGAAGCTGAAGCCAATCTGCGGCGCCACCGCCTGGCCGAACGTTTCCTCTTTGAAGTTTTAAAAATGGATTGGATTGCAGCCCATGAAGAGGCCCATGCTTTGCAACACGCCATGACGCCGGCCATTGAGGCGCGCATGGCGGCAGTCTTAGGGAATCCACCTACCTGCCCGCATGGCAACCCGATCCCCGGCAATGCGCCCCATACGTTGGAATTCCTGCGTAATCACCAGGCGCTGCGCCTGAGTGCGGCGCCGGTAGATATTCCTTTTAGTGTCCTCTGTATTTCTGAAGTTGTGGAGGACGAAACAGCTTTGTTGCGCTATGTCGGTGAGAAGGGCATCAGACCGGGCATATCGATCCTGGTACGCGATCATGGACCGGATGGCAATGGACCCTTGACGGTGGAAGTGGCCGGAAAAAGTGTGGCCTTGGGGGTGGCGGTGGCCGACAAAGTGTGGGTCTATCGTCAAGATACTTCTCCCGCGACCGGCGCTGCACCTGCTGCTGCGTTTTCTCAACCCGTATCCGGTAATTAGAGCAGTTGAACTATCATCATCCACGGCACCGCTGAGGCAGTATACACCTTATCTGGCAGGACGAAAGGACGGCAATCCGGCTATGAGTTTCATGACGACAGTTCTCCTGGGGGCCATTTCCGGTCTTACCGTATATCTGGGTCTACCGCTGGGACGAATTCAGGGAGTATCGGAGAAAGTTCGCTCGTTCCTGACTATGACCTCAACCGGCATTCTGCTCTTCCTACTGTTCGATATTTTCAGTCACATTAAAGAGCCGATTGAAGCCACCCTGAAAGAGGCTGTCGAGGGAAAGATTGCCTTCAACGAAGTGCTTTGGCTCCTGAGCATCTTCATTGTGGGGTTAACCGTCGGGTTGCTTTCGCTTGTGTTCTTTGAGGCCCGTTTCATACGAGCCAAGAAAGATGCGGGGCAGCTATTAACCCCGGCGCACCTGTCCATGATGATTGCCGCCGGCCTTGGCTTGCACAACTTCTCCGAAGGGCTGGCCATTGGCCAGTCGGCCGGACGCGGCGAGATTGCCCTGGCTGTGCTGCTCATCGTTGGCTTTGGGTTGCACAACGCCACGGAAGGGTTCGGCATTGTGGGTCCCCTGGCGGGCACCCGGCCATCGTGGAGTTTTCTGGGCCTGGTCGGTCTGGTGGGCGGCGGTCCGACCTTTTTGGGCACGATTGTCGGCTATAGTTTCATCTCCACCTCGGTCTCCATCCTCTTCCTGGCATTGGCTGCCGGCGCCATCCTGTATGTTATCGGCGAGCTCTTCCATGTAGCCCGCCGGCCAGGGTTGAAGCACGTGGCTATGGCGGGCTTGCTGGCCGGTTTCCTGCTGGCCTACGGCACGGAATTGATCTTAGAACTTGCCGGTGCGTAGCGTAATAGAAGTCTCCCCTCTGTTAGCTGTCATTGCTATCAGGGCATGCTATTACCGCATAGCCACAATGGATCTGAGCGTATGCGCCACCCGCAGTATGTCTGCGTGAGAAAGCCGCAGGTGTACCGGTAAAGACAATACGAGGAACTTGATAGGAATAACGTTATGATCCAACCTGCCGCCACACCTACAAAGCTACTCATCCTCGGCAATCACATCTTTGCCGAGGAAGTTGCCGATCTGGTCAGTGACATCCCTGATCTTGAGCTCTGTGGCTTTGTCGCTAACATGCAGCCCTACGAACCTGGCGCTACTTTATTGGGATATCCTATTTTCTGGATCGATGAACTTCCCCGCTTCGATGACTCCTACCGCGCAGTGTGCGCGATTGGCAGCCATAAGCGCCGCTTCTTTGTGCAGCAGGCCCAGGAGCTGGGAATGCGTTTTGCCACCGTCATCCATCCTACCGCCCGTATCTCGCGCACGGCCGTTATCGGAGAGGGCACGATTATCAGCGCCGGGGCATTGATCGCCGGCTATACAGAAATTGGCCGCCATGTGATTATCAACCGCGGTGCCATGATCGGCCACCATACCAAAATTGGCGACCTAGCTAACATCGCTCCCGGCGCCAATTTGGCCGGGTTGGTGACCGTAGGCAAATATACCTGGGTTGGTCTGGGCGCCATTGTGTTAGAAAGGCTGAATATTGGCGAGCAGTCAATTGTCGGGGCAGGTGCCTTAGTGACCCATGATGTACCGGATCGGGTCAAAGTCGTCGGCGCCCCGGCCCGCATCGTGGAAAGGGATAGTGAGGGTTTGTAGAAACTAAGCCCCAACGGCCCGCGCGGGCGAGCGGGATTGCTGTGCCTCTACCCACTCACTGGCGCGGCCCAGGACGTAGTTCAGGATAAAGTAGATAATAGCAACGATATAAAGCGTCGCCATCACATTCTTATCCTGCTGAAATAATATCGTGCCGCGCCGCTGTAATTCCAGGAAGCCAATGATTGCCCCTAGCGAAGTATCTTTCAAAAGCGTGGTAAACTGGGCGATCAAGGTCGGCAAAGTGCGTCGAAAGGCCTGAGGCAAGATTACCAGCCACATGCGTTGCCAGTAACTCAACCCCAGAGCCTGGGCTGCCTCCATCTGTCCCTTTTCCAGGGAGAGGATCCCGGCGCGCAGAATCTCGGCGTTGACTGCTGCCGTATACAGGGTAAGCGCCAGGATTACCGCCAGGCCCGGCGTTGCAGGCAAATGCAATAGCTCTAGCCGTAAGAAGATATAGAATATCAGCAGAATCACCGGTAGGGACCGGATGCCTTCGATAATCACCACCCCGGGAACTTTAAGCCATAAGCTCCGCTCCAGACGCATCAGCCCCAGCCCAACTGCCAGGGGCAAGCTGATGAGAATCGAGACTAACGCTGCCCCGACAGTAGCCAGCACCCCCATCCCCAGGAAGCGCCAGGTGGTTAGCCTGAGAAAAGGCTGGAAATCATCTGGCGGGATGCGGAAAAGCACCGGAATCGCTAAGATTAACACCAGCACCAGGACCAGATTATTCACCAAGTTTTGGGAGGTGCGCGTGGTGATCATGGGCTGGGGCGCCGCAACAGTTTGATGCATCAGGCGTTACTCCTCTCCGGTAACCTGAGGCGCTGCTCCGTGACGTTTGCCAGCAATCCCAGGGGGATGGTGATAACCAGGTACAAGAGGCCTGCGAATAGAAAGATATTCGAGTTAAAGGTCCGCCCTTCCACCACCTGGGCCTGGTACATCACTTCCGGTACCACGATGGCGCTGGCAATTGAGGTGTTCTTTACCAAAGCAATTAAGAGGTTTCCCAGGGGTGGGATAGTAATGCGGAATGTTTGGGGTAGCAGAATATACTGCAAAGTTTGTGCATAGCTCAGACCCAGGGATCGCGCCGCCTCAGTTTGCCCGTGGCTGATCGATTGTAACCCGGCGCGTACTACCTCTGCCACATAGGCTGCTGTGTAGATCGACAACCCTACCAACCCGCTGTTGAAAATTGACAAGGTAATGCCGGTCTCAGGCAATCCCAGGAATACGAAGAATAAAACCGTCAGCAGGGGAACATTGCGGAAAAACTCTACATAATACCCTGCTATCTTACGCAGCAAGAGGACAGGAGAAACGCGCAAAACACCGATGAAGGTGCCCAGAATCAGGCTGGCGACAATCGACGTCACCGACAACCACAAGGTAGTGCGCAGACCCGACATCATCAATCCGAAACTTGCTTCGTCCATCTCCCCTCCCGCCTGGTAGGCAAGGTCGGGCATGCCGGTAATTTTCTGGCATGCCCGACCTCAGGATCAAATCATTGCTGGCACACTACGGCAGTTTAACATCTTGCCAATTCTGCGGCGGGACCGCGGGGACCTTATCGGCAGGAATCCACTGCTTATAGATCGCAGCCCATTTGCCGGAAGTCTTCATGTCCCGCACCACCTTATTCACCACGTCCCGGAATTCCTGGTGGCCCTTTTGCATACCCAAACCGTAAGGCTCAATAGTAAACTGGCCGCCTACTACCTTCAATTTAGTAGTGTCTTTGCTGGCGAAGCCGAACAGAATAATATCGTCGGTCGTTACAGCATCTGCCCGCCCGGCTTGCATAGCTGCCACCGCCTCGGCATAGGTATCGAATAACACCACATTCGCATCCGGCGCCTTCTGGCGGATATTCGTTTCCGATGTCGACCCCTTCGCCGAAGCCACATTCTTGCCCTTCAGATCCTTAATGCTTGTAATAGTGCTGCTGGCAGGCACCAATAATGACTGGCCCGCCACATAGTAGGGGTCCGAGAAATCTATTTGTTGCACTCGCTCGGCGTTAATGGTCATCGTCGACGCCACGATATCCACCACGCCGTCCGTCAGGAAAGGCACTCTATTCTTGGAGATCGCTTCTTTGAACTCCACGGCGTTGGGATCGCCGAAGATAGCCTCAGCCACAGCCTTGACCATATCTACGTCAAACCCTTCCACCTTATTCGTCTGGGGATTCAGGAAACCGAACAGGGGCACGTCATATTTCACGCCCGCAATCAACTTCCCCCGGTCCTGGATCTTCCGCAACAAAGTCCCATCGGCAGCTTTGGCCATGGCTTTCATGGCCGGCTGGGCAGCCGGTGTAGCGAGCGATGGACCGCAGCCTGCAATTGCGAAAACCAGGGTTACCAAACTTAAAATTAAAATCCAGCGTTTCATGTGATTTGCTCCTTGTGTATATCCGCAGCCACATCATCAATTTTTCAAAATCTTACTCAGGAATAGGCGAGTGCGTTCCTCGCGGGGATTGGTAAAAAACTCCTCTGGCGTATTAATCTCTACGATCTGCCCCAAATCCATGAAGACTACCCGCTGGGCTACCTGCCGGGCAAATCCCATTTCATGCGTGACTACCACCATCGTCATACCTTCGCGGGCCAGGTCCACCATTACATCCAGCACCTCTTTGATCATCTCTGGATCCAAGGCGGAGGTGGGCTCATCGAATAGCATTACCTTCGGTCGCATCGCCAGCCCCCGTGCTATGGCTACCCGTTGTTGCTGCCCGCCGGAGAGTTGGCTGGGATAGGCATGGGCCTTTTCGGGAATCCCGACGCGCTCCAGTAGGGCCTTACCGAGCTTTTCCGCCTCCGTGCGCTCCGTTTTGCGCACTTTTATGGGGGCCAGGGTGATATTCTCTAAAGCCGTAAGATGGGGGAAAAGGTTAAATTGTTGGAACACGATCCCCACTTCCTGCCGCACCTTGTTGATATCGGTGCGCTTGTCCTGCACCGGCATCCCATCCACAATTACTTCTCCCTGGTCTATGGTTTCCAGGCGATTAATGCAGCGCAACATAGTGCTCTTGCCCGAGCCGCTGGGACCGGCCACGACGACGACTTCCTTCTCGTCGACCTTGAAATTAATATCCTTTAGCACGTGATTACTGCCGAACCATTTATTGACCTTGCGAAACTCGATCATGTGATACCTCCCCTGGGGGCCGGGCAAAGAGGAATGTGGCCAGAGAGATAATAGATTCTACATAATGCCAACCTCTTGGTCAAATAGGCGCCTTCTTTGCTATAATACTCCCTTATGGCTAATTATCAAGAGTTATGCGTAGGCGTTATGCAATGGGAACCCGGCAACCAGATAACGATGGCCGTTATTGAGACGTTGGGCGACCTGGGATGTGAAGTTATCGAGTTCTCCTACACAGCGATATTGCCGGCTGGTTTAGACATAATCCTGGCGCGCGGCCCTCTTGGCAGCCTGACACCTGTGGGGAAACAGCTCATGTCCTTGCCACTCACCCAACGTCCGGCGCTAGCTCTGTGGATGTGTGAAACGTGGCCCAACCCCATTTTGCCCAAATGGATGGTTACCAGTCTCGGCATGATACGGGCAAAAATGGAAGCGCTGGCCTTTCGCCAAAATAGCCAGGGTGCATGGCAGCTTGATCCGCGTTTGAAATGGCTGACTATAAAAGGCTGGCGTTTCCGCAATTACGGTGAACTTGACTGGCTGCACCGTCAAGGTTTGCTTTCTGCCTTGGGCGTAAGTTCGCTCTGGTATGCCGAGTACTTGCGCGCTATGAGATTCGACCCGCTGGTGGCTCCCCTCGGCATTCCCCAGGGTTGGGCAGCCAATTTAGAGCTTAAACGCGATATACCGGTATTATGGCTGGGAGAGATTGGATCAGATCGCCGCGGGCGGCTTTTGGATCAGGTGCGGGCCGACCTGGGCGCGTGCGGTATTGAGATGCTAAGGATTGATGGCATCGAAAATCCCTATATGTTCGGTGCGGAACGGACAGTTTTATTAAATCGCACCCAAATAGTCTTGAACTTAATGCGAGAAGAGTGGGATAATAATGCCTTGCGTCTGTACCTGGCAGCTGCGAACCGATGTTTGGTGGTAACGGAACCTATCCTGGCCCATACGACTTTTACGCCTGGCCTTCATCTTGTTGAAGCCCCCGTTGCCCAGATAGCTGGCAAAATCTCTTACTACCTGGCACACCCGGCAGAGCGCCAGCCTATCATTGACCGCACCTATCAATTGGTCATGGCCGAATACACTATGGAACAGGCGGTCAGGCGGATTTTAGACAAAGTCGTCGCGGCTGGTCGTGCTTCTCGATAATATCTATACGGTGTTGCAAGTGTTTTGGTGCTTCAATGTAACAACCAGGTCACCTGCACCTCCACTTCAACGGTTTGCGTGCCGGCCTCGATGGGCACCGCCGAGCTGGCGGCTGTTGCAAAAGTGCGGCCCTGGGCTAAGGGTACCGGCGCCCGGCTAGATTCACTGATGGTCAAAACCGGCCCCAAGGCTGCATTGCCCAGGGTAGCCAGTTGATCCGCCTTATGCCGGGCATCGCGCATCGCTGCAGCGCGGGCCTGGTCTAACTGCGCCGCAGGATTGCTCACCACTAGCTGGATATTCTGAATACTGTTGGCGCCGGATTTGACGGCTACATCCAGCAAATCCCCTAAAATAGTGAGATTATCGACCTGCACCGACACGGTATTTAAGGCCGTATACCCTGTGATGGTCGGTGTAATCACTTGCGTGGCTTGCTGGTTCGGATAGTGGGGTTGCAGATTGACAACCTGTGTCTGGATATTCGTTGCCGGAATTCCAGCCTTCTTTAATGCGTCGATCAGCGCCTGCATCTGCTTACTATTCGTAGACATGGCGTCGCCGGCAGTCTTGGCATCACTCTGGACCCCCAACTGTACAATGGCGCGGTCGGGTTGGGCGTTGACTTGTCCTACGCCGGAAACGCTTACCGTTCTCTGGAGACCCTTTTCAAAGGTATAGACGATCGTGGCCGTCAGCCCTTGAGTTGCCGAAAGCGGAAGTGTGCCGCTGATGGCCGCTGTCGTGCTCAACGTCTGAGCGCTCGACACAGGCGTTGTGATGGTGCCGGTCCCTGTAATCGGAACGGTGGCTGTTCCCGTCAGGGACGCTGTGGAGCTGGGTGTCGCAGAACTGGTCGTAGGTGATGGAGACGGTTGTGTTGTCGCCACCGGTGTTGGGCTTTGCGCCCGCCCTACCTGCAATACCAGGCCACTACCCAGCAGGAAAATCAAAAGTACCGCTATAACTACCCCTTGAAAACCTCGGTTTTTCATCCTTCTCCACCTTCCGTATATGGCTGTTTGCTGGGGATATCAGGCTTGATATCCTCGGAAGAAAGCCGATCGCCGGTAGCTATCTACCCTCTCTTAATTATGAATCATATTGGCCCATAGGTGCAAATGCTACGACAGTGCCAGGTGTGTGCCGCTTGAAAGTAAGCCGGTATTTCCGTACAATGTCCCAATTGTAACTATCAGATGATGGATTGCGCTGCGAAACAGGTAAACGGCCGTAACGCAACCCGTCATCTCTGGAATCCTGGAACAACCATTATGCAACTGCGCGCCTTCCTCTCGCGTCCCATCGTCTGGATTACCCTGGTGAGCCTGATCTGAGTTACCTTGTTGGCCTTCAACCTTTATCCTCAGTTGCGCGGCGACTAAGGCTGGCGTTGGCCCTACGAGCCGGTGCTCGATGTGCGCCGGATTGCGCCCTTCGTCCTGGGCGTCATCCTCTATGTGCCCGGCGCCTTGTGGCTGTTGCGCAAACGCGCCGGGGTTGCCCTCATTCTCTGGGCGTTGGCTGGCGGTATCTTCTTGACCCTGGCCGCCGTGCATGTCCGGGATACTATCTTTTACCGCCTTTTTGCCGTCACCATCAGCGGTAATGATGGCGGCTGGCACATGGCGATTACCCGTATCAATGACTTGATGACAACTCTAGTCCGCTGGCCCAAATTCATGGCGGAGTCGGAATCGATCTCCGGCCATATGGCCATTTCGCCGCCGGGCCTGGTGGTCCTCTATTACACCACCGGCGCTTTGCTGGCCCATTTTCCCGCCCTGGCGCGTGTCCTGGCGCGTCCTTTGCGTTGGCCGCTCTGCCAGGATTACGTTATATTGAGCTACACCAATGGACAAATTGCCGCGGCCTGGCTCGGCATATTGATGCCGCTGTAGGCCAGTCTGACCATCTTGCCCCTCTATCACTTGGGCCGGACCGTATTCAGCCGGGAAGTTGCGCGTTGGAGCGTGGCTTGGTGGCCGTTAATACCCAGCCTTTTGATCTTTGCCCCGCTGCCCAGTACCTTTTATGCGCTGCCTTCCCTCATTATGATCAGCCTGTTACTGGCAGGATTGCGCCGCAACCAACCTGTATGGGTGGTAGCTGCGGGGGCGTTGCTGTCTCTCCTGACCTTCCTGACCTTTACCTTTATACCGCTGTTGCTGCTATAGATGTTTAGGTTTGCTTTGAGAAAATCTATTCAATTTTCGAGGCTAAAAGCTACCAACAGTTTCTCAATTCATTTCTGAACATCTATAGCAGACTTTTTGACGCTGGGTATCTATTGGGTTAAGCGCGCGCGTGCGCCGGAGTCGCACCCGCCCTGGCACTGGCCGGTGCAAATGGGGGTGTGGTTTGGTGTGGGATTATCGCTGGTCTGGCTCATCTTCTATCTTGTCACCGGTATGAGCGTCTGGGCAATCTGGCGCAAGGCGACTCAGGCCCACCTGGCGTTGGACCGCCCCTATTGGCCCTGGCTGGTGCGGCATTTGAACGATTTCTTCATGTTCACCGGTTGGCCTTTGACCTTCCTCGCCGCTACCGGTGTCTGGGTCGTGCTGCGCAAAGTTTTCCGGAAAGAGGCCCCGGGAGAAGGCGATGTGATGATCCTGGCCGCCGCGCTGACGGTTATTATCCTGGACCTCTCCGGCACCTTGCGCGGGGAATCAGGGCGGATTCTGTTGTTCCTCTCGCCCTGGATACTCTTGACTGCCGCCGCTACGCTCAACGCCGGCCAAAGGTTAGGATGGGTATTGACCGTTACCCAAGGGATTATCGCGATTGTCATGATTGTGTGTTTGTCATTGACCGGGATATACTTTACCAGGCATGGGGAGACTGCGTAATTGACGTTTGTAGGGAGATACCGGCCATTGCCTATGCTCCATACACAGGGCTAGCCGGATCCGCCATGCGCTTTTTCCGACCTCGTTGACAACTATGCAGT
>SHYO01000177.1 GCA_009692745.1 Chloroflexota bacterium | reverse complement strand
ATGGATTTGACGGTGGGACCGCTAAACCGTATTCTGATATACACGGATGTATCTCCTTACTGGTTTTGATTGAGCTCAGTATTGAGATACATCCGTTTCTCTTTTTGCGCCAGTCTATCATTTCTCATTCATTTTATGGACATCTATAGGATCATTCCTTCGGCGTTAATCTCTTGATCAGTGACGGGACTATAGTGGACGGTTGCGCTACCTCCACACTGACCACCTGGGAAGCACCAGCCTGCTGACCGACGACCGTGGGCAAGTGTTGGCTGCCAGCGGTCAGCGGTATATGCCCTATGGGAAGGGGCGCGCCGGACAGGCGGCGCCGTTGCCGTCAGAGCGGGCGTTCACCGGGCAACTGCTCGACACCAGCAGAGGGCTGATGTACTATGGGTCAAGATATTATGACAGTTATGCAAATCCAACCTGACTCGCCTCACTTCTTTAATTTACCCGATCTTGCGCTGTAATTCTCTTCGTGGATATGTATCTCACGGGGCAAGCGTGGTACCGGATTCGAGCTTGCCGCTCTGGAAGTGCTGCTCGGTGAGACCCGGCGCGAGAATACAATCGTGGCTGATGACGACATTGGCCGGCAAGTGGGCCCGTTTACCCACGATGGTCAGACCGGCAGTCAGGCTCTCTTGTTGTGCGGTCACAGAGGACAGACCACCATCCACACCCAGGCGCGCCCCCGCCCCGACGATAACCTCTTTGTCGATAATACAGTTTTCAATAATAGCTCCGGCGGAAATGCGGGAGTCGTTCATGATCACGCTGTTGCGTACCACCGCTCCCGCATCCACCATCACGCCGGGCGAGAGTACCGAGTGTTCAACTTTGCCTTGAATGACACACCCGTTTGAGATCAGACTGCTGATATCCCGCCCCTGCTCGGTAAATTTCACCGGGGGACGTTCTTCGTCACGGGTATGGATTATCCACTCTTTGTCGTAGAGATTGAGACTGGCTTCTTCTTGTAGTAGGGCCATGTTAGCCCCGTAGTAAGCAGGCACAGTCCCCACATCCATCCAGTAACCCGTGAAGGGATAAGCAAAGACACGATCCCGTTCCACCATGGTAGGAATGATATCTTTGCCAAAGTCATGGCCGGAGCTGCGCGGGGCATCCTCCTCCAGGCGCCGGATGAGGAGTTCGGTCTTGAAGACATAGACCCCCATGCTGGCCCAGTGGCTCTGAGGGTGGCGCGGCTTCTCCTGGAATTCCAACATGCGCCAATCGCCGTTTAGAGTGGCGATACCAAAGCGGGATGCCTCCTCTTCAAGCACAGAGATAACGGCCACAGTTAAATCTGCCTTGTGATCCTTGTGAAATTGGATGAGCGGGCGGTAATCCATCTTGTATATATGGTCGCCGGCCAGGATGAGCACATATTCGGAGCGTATCTCGCGTAACAGATCCAGGTGCTGAAAAACCGCATCGGCGGTGCCTCGGTCCCAGCGTAAGTCCTGCCGGGTACCGAGGTAGGGGTGCAGGATTTGGATGCCGCCGCTGCGCCGGTCCAGATCCCAGGGCTTGCCGGTGCCGATGTGTTTATTGAGGGAGAGGGGCAAGTATTGCGTCAGCACTGCCACGTCAAATAGCCCGGAATTCACGGTGTTACTCAGAGAGAAATCAATAATACGGTATTTCCCGGCAAAAGGCAACGCCGCTTCCGTGCGTTGGGCGGTAAGCACACTCAAGTGCTTTCCGGTGCCACCTGCCATAATTAACGTAAATACATCCATCGTCCTCTCCTACATTCATTCAACTGCAGGGGGCAGAAAGGCCTGGTTCGTGGTTCCAGCTCGACCCTGCTGAGCCGGAACCACGAAAACTGCCAGCGGACTTTGTCCGCAACGGACTTTGTCCGCGACGGACTTGGCCGTCCTACACTTTCGGCAAATCAGCTTGAGCGCGGCGGACTTCTTCTTCCGGGTACTCGTAGTCTTGCAACTTCCCGGCAAAATACGCGTCATAAGCGCCCAGGTCGAAATGCCCATGACCGGAGAGGTTAAAGACGATTACCTTACTTTCACCACTTTCTTTGCAGCGCAAAGCCTCTATTTCGGCGCCCCGGATGGCATGCGCCGATTCGGGAGCGGGCAGAATGCCCTCGGTGCGGGCAAAACGCACGGCGGCGTTAAAGACAGCGGTCTGCGGCACCGCTATCGCCTCGATGAGGTCGTGATCGTAGAGCGCGCTCACCATGGGCGCCATACCGTGGTAGCGCAAACCACCGGCGTGAATGGGCGCCGGTATGAAAGAGTGGCCCAGGGTGTGCATTTTGACCAGCGGAGTCATCCCAGCCGTATCACCAAAGTCATACGCATAAAGCCCCTTGGTAAGAGAGGGGGCGGCCAAAGGCTCCACCGCAATGATGCGCGTTTGATTCCCCTGGGTAACTTTATCACCCACAAAGGGGAAGGCGAAGCCGGCAAAGTTGCTGCCGCCGCCAACGCAACCAATGATCACATCGGGATAATAGCCGGCAATTTCCATCTGGCGCTTGGTTTCCTGGCCAATAATGGTCTGGTGCAGCATAACATGGTTCAGTACCGAGCCGAGGGAGTATTTGGTGTCTTCGCGGGTAGCGGCATCTTCGACAGCCTCGCTAATGGCAATGCCCAGGCTGCCGGGAGAATCCGGGGTAGCGGCGAGGATAGCGCGGCCGGCATTGGTATCCGGACTGGGACTGGGGACGACTTTCGCTCCCCAGGTTTCCATCAAAGCGCGCCGGTAAGGCTTCTGTTGGTAGCTAACCTTCACCATGTAGACTTTCAATTCGATATCGAAGAGGCTACAGGCGAAGGCCAGGGCGCTGCCCCATTGGCCGGCCCCGGTTTCGGTGGAAAGGCGGCGGGTGCCAGCCTGCTTGTTATAGTAAGCCTGGGGCACGGCGGTATTGGGTTTGTGACTCCCGGCCGGACTGACGCCTTCATATTTGTAATAGATCTTGGCCGGCGTATCCAGGGCTTTTTCCCATCGGTGGGCGCGGTATAAGGGACTGGGGCGCCAGAGACGATAGATATCCCGTACCTCCTCCGGAATCTCAATCCAGCGGTCCGTACTGACCTCTTGCAGGATAAGGGACATGGGGAAGAGGGGCGCCAGATCTGCCGGCCCGATAGGCTGGCCCGTACCGGGGTGTAAGACCGGCGGCAACGGGAAGGGCAAATCGGCTGCCAGGTTATACCAATGACGTGGAATCTCACTCTCCGGTAGAACTATCTTGGTGTCGGTCATGCCATTATTCTCCTGTAAATATGGGGTACCAGTAAAAATAGTTTACATTTTATTCACTAACCTGTCAATCATAAGGCATACAGCGCGCATTTCTTCAGTAGGTGCTGCCTCCGGCTGCACGCCTTTGGCGCTGCGACAAATGTGCGGCCAGGAGACCGCACCTACTGGAAACTGGGGCCACCGAATCCTTCGTAGAGTGCGACCGCTGCGGCTTCCAATTGCGCTTTCACAACTGTATGCTGTCTGAAACTGCTCTTGCCAGAGCACACACCACATACCCTATTATTCACTGCTCGTTTTAAACTCTTTCAACCGTGTACACTCTACCAGACGATCAAGATTTTGCAGCGTAAACACCTTGCCACGGGTGGTCAGGATATTGTATATCTCACCTCCGCGAGGCGGAACCTGATCAGGCCTGACTCAACGCCTGCCGGCGGCGCTCCAGCTCCGCCAGGGTGGCTTCGTGCTGCTCTTTGGTGATCGGGAAGAGGTATACCAGCAGGATGCCGGCAGCCAGAATGACGGCCGGGATAGGGCCCAGCATCAGGCGGATGGCTAACAGGGTACTGTCCGGCTGGGTCACGATCCCCGTCGATCCGGCGAGGGGCGTGATATAGCCGGACCAGCTCAAGACCTGCCCTACCATGAACAACCCCACGGCCAACCCTAATTTCTGTAGCAGCACAAAGAAGCCGTAGAAAGCGCCTTCGCGCCGCTCACCGGTTTGCAGCTCATCCAGCTCAATCACGTCGGGCAGCATGGCCCAGGGCACCAGGTAAGCCGTGGCCACCCCCACCCCGGCCAGGGCGCCCAGCACATACAGCGTCCAGGCGGGCCAATCCGGTTGTACGGTGAAGAGCAAAAAGGCCACCACAATCCAGAAGATCATCCCCCGGTAATAAACGCCCTTCTTACCCACCCGCTGGCTGACCCGCGTCCAAATGAACAGCCAGATAAAAGAGCTGCCCTGCACCGCGAGAATCACCGGGGCGATGATGCCGGGCTGGCGCATATAATAGGTCAGATAGTAGATCAGAATGGTGGAGACCGTCTGAACCACGATCCAGGAAAGCAGGTAGATGGCGGTCACATAGCGGAAGGCGCGGTTGCCAAAGGTGGCGCGCAACCCCTGGAGGAAAGGCAGGGCCGGCTTGTCATCGGGAGTATACCGTTCGTAGGTGCCCCAGAAGGCGAAAAAGAAGGGTATAGTCGCGAGGACAGCCCACACCAGGGCGGAGACAGCATAGCCGGCCTGCACCCCCGCTATGGGCTGGATGGCGTTCACGATTAGGGGATGGGTGATAGCAGCCAACAGACCGAAGGCGATGGAGAAGCCAAAGCGATAAGAGTTCAGGCTGGTGCGCTCATCATAATCCCGCGTCAGCTCCGGCGTAAGCGCGGTGTAGGGCACGCCCACCACCGTAAAAGCCAGGTCCAATAGCAAGGAAACGACCAGGTAATACCAGAATTTGCCCATCTCGCCGAAGGCGGGCACCTGGAATAGCAAGAAGAAAGACACACCGAAAGGGATCGCGCCAAAGAGCAACCAGGGCCGGCGCCGCCCCCAGCGGGTATTCACCCGGTCGGAGATCACCCCGATGATCGGGTCATTGACGGCATCCCAAAGCTTGCCGATAAGTAAGATGACACCAGCTATGGCCGGGCTAAGACCTGCCACGTCGGTGAAGAAGTAGAGCAGATAGAAGGACATAATAGCGGTAGCGATGGCCGGCCCTACATCTCCGGCGCCGAAAGCCAGCTTAGTGATCAAGGGGACCTTTTCGGAGGTGGGATCGGCTGGAGGTTTCATGGATGCTCCTCGGTAGCTTTGCTAAAGATGAGACAGGCACAGCGCCCCGGACGGCAGCGAGAATGAAGAGCTTAGGGCCGGCTCACCTGCCGGGATAATCATGATGATAGGGCAGATTGTATGGAGATAGAGCATAGGTGTCAAAAGACAGGAGAAATAACCAGCTATCTTCGTGCTGAGGGTACTCAGCATGAAGATAGCTGCATTAGTTACCGGCTGCGGCGGTCGCGCGGGCGGCGCGGGGCTGGGAGTGCCCGTTGCGGGCGACGCGGGCGACGCACCGGGCGGGTTGGATCCATGGCTGCACCCTGAGTACTCTCAGGCGGCGGAGCATAGAAAATATCGTCTTGGTAACCGCCGCCGAAATCCGTGCGGTAATCGTCATCGTGCCCAGCTCTGGTTGGGCGGTCATCTGCTACGTAATCCTGCGCCCATTCCCGGCGCGAGGCGCGCCGCTGACCGCCAGGAATGCTGAAGATAGATGCCTGGGCGTCCACGTAGATTTCGACGGAAGTGGTAGTATTGCCGAGCAATCCGGTGGCACCGGCTTCGACTACGTAGGAGCCTGTAGGCACCAACTGGTTGTAATCATCGTTGCCATCCCATACCAGGTAATGGCCGCCGGCGCTGAATTGGCGGCGCTCGGCCAGGGTACCCATCAGACGCTCATGGATATCAAAGATTTGCACGGTCACGACGGCAGCGCGCGAGACATCGAGGGTGAAAATCATGGAATCATTGCCACCGGGTTGCAGCGGGGCAAAGGCGCCTCGATCGGCTGAAAGGCGCAAGGTAGATGGGCTGAGACGGCCTGTTTGGTATAGCCACAAAGCTGCCAGGGCGCCGGCCCCTAAGAAAACCCAGGGGAGTGTAATCGGAATGTCTCCCAGGTTGAACACTATTTTGGACCACACATCGGGGCTCCCCCCCGCCGGAGTCGCTCCCGCCGGGTCGATGCCGCGGCTGACCCCCACCGGCGGAGCAGGCGGCAGAGAGGCCCCCTGGGGATCGTACTTCACCTGGCGCCGCACCGTGGCGATGTTGCCAGCCTTATCCTGCACATCGAGCTTAACCAAGTTTTCACCAGCGACCAGGTTGACGGTGGCATAAAATTCGCCGCGCCGGTCTACGACGATCTCTTTGCCGTTGATGATCATAGTGGTATTAGGTTCTGTCTGGCCGGAGAAGCGCAGCAGTGTATCCCGTACTACCATACCATCATCCAGATTAGAAAGGGTCAGAGAGGGGGGCTTGGTTTTCAGGTAAACGGTGCGCTCGACGGCGGAGATATTCCCCACAGGATCTTTGGCTTCAATCCGGATCAGATTGCTGCCCTCTTGCAACAAGGTTTCTGCCGTAAACTTACCGTTGCTATCGATGTGTACATCCCGTCCGTTGATGCGCAGCGTGGTATTGGCCATCCCCTGCCCCTGGATAGATAGCAGCTTCTGATTGATCCAGAGCCCATCGGGAGGATTGGTGATGACAATATCCGGTGGTTTCGTCAACAGCGTGATCTTGCGCGTGATGGAAGCCGTATTGCCAGCTTCATCTAACGCCGTAATCTCCAGGCGATTCTCCCCTTCTTTCAACCGCAGTTTGACGCTAAAACCGCCGCTGCCGTCCATGGTAACGGGTTGGGGATCATTATTGACATAGACAGTAGCACTGGGGTCGGTGACTCCCTGGATGACGAAATCGGCGTCCTTCACCGTCATATCATTGGGCACATTGGCCAGGCGGATGACGGGTGGTTTGGTATCGACGGTGACCGCCACGTTATTATAGGCGGCGTGATCGGGGCCCTGCACATTTACCTGGATACGATATTGGCCGTCGGCCACCTGGCCGCCCCCTTCGTCGCGCCCGTCCCAGGTTACGGAGTATTGGCCGGTCACCTGTTCCTTATCACGCAACAGGGTACGTACAATCCGGCCGGCGTCATCAACTACCGTCACCTTGACCTTGGCCGGTTCCGGCACAGTATAGACCGCAATGATATTACTCTGGGCAGAGTTTGAGCCGGGGGAAAAGATCGGCCGGTCGGTAGAAACGGTGACACTGGAGGCCTGGGTCCAGGGGAGATTGATACCGCGGGAAGTGGTTACAGCCGTACCAGCAGCCGGGGCAGGCGGTTTCAGCAAAAGGAATGCTACCACCCCTATTCCTGCCATCAATAGCAAAGGCAGCCAATCCCGTTGCACGGGTGGCGCTGCAGACTTACGAGCCATTCTCATAGATCGATCAGGCCTGGGATGCATCATCTAGCCACTCCACCTATTATGGTACGATTTGCTTCACTTCAGCCGAAAAATATAAAATGCCGTTTGAATGACGGTCAGCCGCCCCGGAGTTACCGGCTCCGGCGCCACGGATGGAGCTGCCCATTCTAATGTTGTCACCAGCTCACCGCGCAAACCGGCCTGGCTGAGACCTGGGTTAGCCTGGGCACTGACATACCAGACGGTATGACGAGCATCCAGCCATTTTTGCAAGGCCGCCGCCAGGGGAGCGCTTATTGTCACTTGTCCTCCCGGTTGGATACCTACCTGACGCGCCAAGAAAACCTGGGCAGAGCCCATTGACCACAGCGGAGCGGCAAAGTATCCCACCTCCGATTCTCGATCGAGAGGCTCAAAAACGACAATATCGCCGGCAGCAAAGGTGCTGTTGAGCTGCTCCTGGAACTGCCACGTACCTCGCATTTCACGGACTCGCAATATGAATAACGCGGGAAGCAAAGCGAATATCACGAGGGTTAAAGCCAGTATTTGGCGCCAGGTACGCCAGGCAGGTGGAATTTCCCAGGTAAAGACCAGGGCGGCACAACCGGCGCAGAGGGCCGGCAACACTACCGGCAATTGGCGCCGCACAGCATAGAGGCCGGAAAGACCGGCGGAAATGGTGGGGGCGAGGGTGATTACCAGGAAGTAGGTGAGGGAGAAGGCCAGAAAGAGGACTTCGGCGGGACCGCGCGCGCGACGCCAGCGCCAGGCCAGCCCCAAAACTCCCAACCAGGTAAGTATGGGGGTGATGTGGGCCGCGCTCAGCACCAGGCCGGACGGCACAGCGGGGGTGGAGGCGGGTCCCCCCCCGGGCTGCAGCAGGAAGTATTCGGCCAGGGACAGCAGCACGATAGCATACATACCCGCCAGGCGCATGACTTCAGATTTGAGGGGGCCCCTCCCGCTGGACCCAGGGATGGGTGGATCTGCCCCGGAGCGGGAGGTGCCCCGAAGGCTGCGCGTCCCAAAGGGGGAGAGTTTGGCGCGGAGGCGCCAGAGGAAGAGCAGCAGGATCAGCACAGCGGCCAGAACCAGCCATAGCAACGGATTACCCAGAAAGACCAGGGCACGCGCCAGTACCCCGAAGCCGTTGACGAAGAGGTAGACCTGGTTAACGGCCAGGGCGCTGCAGGCGGCCAGCACGATTCCGGGGAGCAGCGCGGCGCAGGATATCAGCAGGTCGCGCCGGGGGAACAGCTTCTGCCAGCAGCCCCAGATCCACCACAGCCCCACCGGCAGCAGCACGAGGACGCTCTCCAACTTGGCGGGCAGGCTGAGACCCAGCAGCAGGCCGCCCATGACAGCCCAGAGGATGTTTCTTCCTAAGACGTTTGCTCCCCAAGGTTCTGCCGCGGAATCTGGCTGAGGGTACTCAGCATCCAGGAAAGGAGGGCCGAGAGCGGGCCGGTGGTGGGCATAAGCCAGCAAACAGGCCAGGGCCGACCAGAGCAGGAATTGGGTCAGGATTTCGGCGTATGTTTCGCGGCTGTAGAAGATTTGGGGCAGGGAGAGGCCCAGCAGCAGCACAGCCAGCCCCCCGGCTGCAGGACGCCACAGGCGGGCGACTACGAGGTAGAAGCTCACCAGGCTGAGGAGGCTGAGGAAGGGAGGCAGGAGAAGCGCCGCCCGCGGGCCGCCGGCCTGGGCCAGGACTGCCAGCCAGACGGTGAGCAAGGGGGGATGGTAGGGCATGATCTGAGGATGAGAAAGATCGGGAAAGGTGAAGGACGTGAGAAAGAAGCCGGCCTGAGATCCGGCGGGGAAGATGGGCAGCCGTGTCTGGACTACATCGAAGGAATCGGAGAAGACGGCGCGCTCAGTGGGGGTGAGCTGGGACCAGAGGGAAGGGGTCTCGATGAGACCACCGGTGCGGGCCAGGCGCAGCGCCGAATTGAGGTACCAGCCGGGGTCGAGAAAGGTGGGCAGGGTCTCGGCGGTGCGGCTGTAGAAGGTGACGGCCAGGAGCAGAGCAACGACCCAGATGGCGGATATGTCGTCGAGATAGAGGCCCCTCCACCGGCGGCGCAGGGAGCGAGTGAGAAAAAGCAGGGTGGCAGGAGAGGAACAATTTTGCAAATTGTCCAACATGGGTTCCTCTGCGGCGGAGGGTACGGCGGACAAATGCCCCAGCAGCAGCAGCAGACCCGCCATCAGCAGGACGGCAGCCGATAGGGCGGGCAGGCTGAGCCAGCTAAGTAAGCTGAGGATATAGGCGGGAAAGCTGAGGAGGATGAAACCGGCCTGGGTGATTAGCCACAACTCCTGGCCCAATCCGGCCGGGGCGACCGGGACGGTTACCGAACTGCGGTTCGGGCCGCTCCCGGGGAAGCCCCAGCGATGCAGACAATAGCGGCCGCAGCTTCCGGCGACGATCCATAGTAGGGCTAACCAGAGGAGGCCGGGGAGGTAGATAGTATCACTTGACATTCCACTTAAGTACGACAAGGGAGCTTAGCCAAAGTTGTCTTTCATGCAATAATACGGTTGTGCAGGACACAGCATGAAATGGTGTAGTGTGTGCAAGCTACATTTTTATCAAAATTAAGAAATTAAGTACGACACCGGAATTCTTGCCGCAGACAAAGTTGAATTTAATTGCTGTCCATTCGCTGAAATAAAAATGACATTTCTCAATTTTCGGCCAATTTGGTGTAAACATCCGGCGACAGTCCCAAAAGCTCCAAGATGCGGGTTTGCAAGCCGGTTAAAGGTGGAATGTGGCGGATGGTTTGCCCAGGAAGATGC
>SHYO01000176.1 GCA_009692745.1 Chloroflexota bacterium | reverse complement strand
CAGTTACCGCTTTGAAAATCGTGCGGCTACAAGCCGCACCTACAAAAGACATTTTCACCCCTTCACCCCCTCACCTTGTCACCTTGTCATCCCTGCGCCTCCGCTGCCAGCCGCTTACGCAGCATCTCCAGCAGCCCTCCGGCATCAATAATTGCCATCACCGAAGGGGACAACGGGGGGAACGAAAAAGTGCCGGCGGCGCAGGTGACCGTATGCTCAGCCAGGTCGATGCTGATCACTTCGCCATGCTCGATAGCGTCCACCGCTGCCGGGCAGACAATCGGTAGCAGCGCATCGTTAACCGCATTGCGGAAATAGATGCGCCCGATCGATTTGGCGACGATGGCTGTGACCCCCGCCTGGCGCAGGCAGGTGACGGCTTGTTCTCGCGAAGAGCCGTTACCCCAGTTTGTGCCTGCTACAATGATATCCCCCGGCTGGACTGCCTTGGCGAAGCCGGCATCTAGATCCTCCAGGGCGTGTTTAGCCATCTCGCGCTTGTCGGTGACGGTATAGGTATATTTCCCAGGGAAGATCACGTCCGTATTGACGTTGTCCCCATATTTCCATGTGCGACCACTAAATTTCATGGTAACCCTCTATTTCTCTAATTCCGCCGGATTGGTAATATAGCCGGTCACTGCACTGGCAGCCACCACCGCCGGGCTAGCCAGGTAAAGTTCGGCATCGCGCGTGCCCATGCGCCCCTGGAAATTTCTATTGGCCGAGCTGATGGTAACCTCCCCTGGTGCCGGTACGCCCATGTGATTCCCCATGCAGGGACCACAGCCGGGGGTGCCAATAGTCGCGCCCGCTTCCAGGAAAGTCTGGATATAGCCTTGCTGGATCGCCGCCTTGAGCACTTCGCTAGAAGCCGGGATAATCAACAAACGGGTGCCGGCTGCTACCTGACGCCCCTTCATAACCTCGGCGGCAGCCGCCAGGTCTTCCAGCCGGCCGTTGGTACAGGTGCCGATGAACGCTTGTTGCACCCTGGTACCGCGCACTTGGGAAACAGGAACCACCTTATCCACCCGGTGGGGCAGCGCCACCAGCGGCTCAAGTTGGCTTACATCATACGTATAAGTTTCTGCGTAGGTTGCGCCGGCATCCGGGTAGAGGGGGGTATAGGGGTGGCGCGCTTTAGGCGCCAGGTAATCGAAGACTGCCTGGTCCGGTGGCAGATAGGAGTTCTTGGCGCCGAACTCGGCCATCATATTCGGGATTACCATGCGACTTTCCAGGGAGAGAGCCATCAGCGCCGGCCCAGCAAACTCAATGGAATAATACAGCCCGCCATCCGCCCCCAGGTCGCCGATAATGCGCAGGCACAGGTCTTTGGCGGTGACACCCGCCGGCCAATCTCCCACCAGTTGGAATTTTAGCGTTTCCGGCACCCGCAGCCATAGCTCGTCGGTGGCCCAGATAGCCGCCATCTCACTGCGTCCCACCCCGGCGCCAAAAGCCCCCAGCCAGCCAAAATGGGTAGTATGGCTGTCGGCCCCTAAAATCGTCTCACCGGGCAACACAATCGCTTCCTCGCTTAACACCTGGTGGCAGATGCCCCGCCCGACTTCGAAGGCGTGCTGCACCCCCTGCTCCAGCACAAACTGGCGCACTTCGGCATGATTCTGAGCGTGCTGGGTGGTCGGCGCCGGTACGGCATGGTCCAGGGTGATCGCCAGGCGTTCCGGGTGCTTCACCTTCTTTATCCCCAGGCTGTAGAAGGTGCGGGCGATCGCAGCGGTATTATCATGGCTCAAGGCGATATCCGGGCGGGCATCAACGATCTGGCCCGCCACGGTGGCAGGCAGCCCGGCAGCCCGGGCCAGGGCTTTTTCGGCAAACGTCATAGGGGGCATGGGTTACGTTCCTCCGAGAACGTGTTCCAGCGATTCGCCCATTGCGAATCGCCGCAGAATATCGTCGACGTCGTCCAGCATCAGGCGCTTGTCATCCGCCAACGCCTTAACATAGCCGGTGATTTCCTTGATTTGGGGTTCGCTCAGATCTAATCCCAATTGCTCGGCCCGGTCTTTGATCGCATTCCAACCGGTGAGCTTATGGGCAATGGAGATATAGCGCGTCATGCCGAAATCATGAGGGTCCAGCGCCTCATAGGTTTCGGGATTATTCAGAATGGCCTTGGCATGGATGCCGGCTTTATGCGTAAAAGCCACCACACCGGTAATGTAATTATTGAAAGGAATATCCACGCCCGTCATCTCGGCAATCATGGTATCCAGGTTCCGCAGCAAGGGGAGCTTATATTTGCTCCGCACTAACTCGCGGTTCACCGTGTACATCCGCGCTATAAACCCCCCCAGGGGGGTGATGCCGTTGCGCTCGCCAATCCCCAGGATACTGGTATCGATGTGGGTCGCGCCCCCATCCAGCGCCGAGTAGCTATTGGCGATGGCACAGCCTGAGTCGTTGTGGCCGTGGAATTCGATATCGCACTGTACCATGCGGCGCAGCGTGCTGACCAGGCGATAAACCTGCATCGGCGTCGCCACGCCCACGGTGTCGGCAATCCCTACCCGGTTTACCACTCCCAGGTTATCCACCGCCAGGTAGACGCGGAACAGATCGGCCTCATTGCTGCGGAAAGAGTCCTCGGTGGAGAAGCGCAGCTCGATTTCCGGGCGCTGGCTGCGAATATACGTCAGAACATCGTAGGCCAGGTCGATGATCTGGCCGATGTCCTTGCCGTGGCTGAATTTGCGCAATATGGAGGAGGTGCCGATGACGGTATCGATACCATGCACGCCGGTATCCAACGCCCGCTTCGCATCTTCCTTATGGCAGCGAATATGGGTCAGGATCTTGGTTTTCAAGCCGCGGTTGGCGATGAGGCAGGCATCCTCGTAACTCTTGGGAGAGGCCAGGGGGGAGGTCAACTCGATATATTCCACGCCGAACTCGTCCGAGGCGTCGGCGATACGGATCTTCTGCTCGGTGGTAAAATTTGCCGCAGCAAATTGTTCCCCTTCGCGCAAGGTCGACTCAATAATCGAAAACTGATCCAACGGCATACAAGGTCTCCTCTCCACCCATCTGGTAGCACGTGCTATGCACAACGAAAAAGCTGGCTCTTCAGGGTACAGATCCGATGAGCCAGCCTTAGATGGTACAGTGAATTCCGGAGATACGGGTTAAGCGGCAAGCTTAAGCAGACCTGCAAGACGCCTTCTTGGCGCGCTTAGGCCAACGCTTCAAGCTGAAATTGCCGCGTAACACGAACATGTGTCTGATCTCCGCCAATCGCATACGAAAGCCCATGCTTGAGCCTTTATATGGCGAGAGTATAGCATAAACATGGCCAGATGTCAATTTTATCTGGAACTGAAACTGGTCAGAATCTCGGTAGAGAAACCAACTGCCCTGATATCTTACTTTGACCGATTCCGCTTCATGTTGTATAACAATAACGAAACTTTTTCTGAGGTTTTGATGAATAACACACCGATGGCGCCTGCTCGCCCCAAAATCCTGGTAGCCTGTAACCGGCACGTGCGCGAAGGATACCTGCCGCCCGCGGAGATTGCCCGCCTCGAAACCTTAGCCGATTGGGAGTGGTTCCCCTGCGAGGGTGGGAGTATTTACACTACCAATGAGGACCCGGAAGCTGCGGCTCAACTGCGCGCGCGCGTGGGCGATGTGGATGGCATGATCGTCTGTCACGGCTCCCCCACTATCAGCGCCGGGATTATGGAGGCGGCTCCCCAGCTCAAGATCATCGGCGAGTTGGAAGGGGATCGCTTTGCCAGCCGCATCGACTTGGAAGCCGCCTGGGAACGGCATATTCGGACGGTAGATACCACCAACGGCTCCTCCTACCCGGTGGCCGAGTGGGCCTTAGGGCTGATGCTGGTGGCACTGCGCAATGCCGGGGCCCAATTCCGGCGCATGATCGCCGGCCAGACTCCCGTAGACCGGGAGGCGATGCAAAAGGGGGGCGGTTTGCTCAGCGGCAAGCGGGTGGGCTTGATCGGCTGCGGCCACATGGGCCGGCGGCTGATGAAGCTGCTGCAGCCCTTCGCCGCGGAAATCTGGGTCTACGATCCCTATCTGCCGCGGGAAATGCCCGAGGCGCTGGGCTTTTTGCAGACTTCCCTTGACAATCTCCTATCCCACTGCCAGGTGATTGTCTGCCTGGCGCCACTGACGCCCCGTACGCGGGGCATGATCGGGGCGCGGGAGCTGGACCTGATCGCGGCGGGCGCTACCCTGGTGAACGTCTCGCGCGGTCCCATCATTGACTCAGCCGCCCTGGTGGCCCGCCTGAAGCGCGGCGATATCACCGCCGGCCTGGATGTATTCGACCCGGAACCCGTCCCGCCGGACAGTGAAATTCTGCAACTCCCCAACGTCTTTTTGAGCCCGCATATGGGTTGGTACAGCGGCGAAACCTATCCGCCTTTCTTCTCCCTCATGGTGGATGAGTTGGAGCGCTATTTCCACGGCCATGCCACCTATTTTGACCTGACTCCCAACTCTTTAGCTAACCGCCGGGGCAGTGAGGTATAGTAAAATGACCATCGACCAGGCAACTACATCCACCGACTGGCGCGACGATGAGAAGAATCTGTTCATCGTCGCCGAGCTGAACCGCGCTTACGACCAAGTGCCTTTCAGCCATGAATACGAGGGCGTTCTAGACGATTGCCCGGTTACCCTTACCTGGGAAATTGGTCCCAATCTACCTGTGGCTTGGAAAGGTGGAGTGGCAGGTATCATGGGCGATGACATCGCCCTGACTGGCGGATTGTGGATGCCCAGCCGGGCGAACCGCGCTTATGCCTACCACATCGCCCAACAGTCCTATACGGAGATGCCGCCCCCGCCCTTTGAGACAGCTTACACACAGGGGATATGTGACGGTGAAAATCTTTATATCGTGAGCGGGCGGGCGGCCGGGCAGCAGGTCGCCCGCCTGGGACGTGCATCAAATGGCCTGGGGCCGTGGAACGCTTTGCCTGCCTTGCCGGATGCTGGATACCGGGGCTGGTGGTTAGGTCTGGTTGCCATAATCCCTGGCAAATGGCTTTTCATACTTACCGGCCATCCGACGGGAACCCCCAGCGAAACTGCAGGCCAGGATAGAATGCCCGACTATCGACTGCGACTTGACCGGCCTGGTGCCCAATGGGAGCCGATGGCTCCCTACCCTGGCGGTAAACGGAACTTGGTTTGCGGTGGCGCCACGGGTGGCAAACTATATGTCTTTGGCGGCTCGCGATCCAATGGCGTGATGCGCGCTATCCATCAGACCCTGGCGCAGAAGTTTATGGTATCTGCGCCCTACAATGGCGTCCCCCATTACCGCGATGCCTTCTGCTACGATCCGGCTGCCGACCATTGGCACCCGATTCGCAGTCTGCCTTTTCCTATGGCTGGCGGGGCAGGGCTCGTTTTGCGCGATCGCTATATTCTGTTGATGGGCAGCAGCGAGACGAAGAGCCTGCGTGTAGGTAAGAGTCGCTCGAGCAGTGATCCCCATTGGCGCGGGTATGGGGATCTCATCCTATGCTATGACGTGCTGCAGGATAACTATGCCCGCGTAGGCGTAATGCCTTATGGTGTGGCTACCTGTCCCTGGGTCTGCGATGGCCGGCGCGTCTATGGTTTCGGGGGCGAACCGGCCCATGGTTTCAATGAAAACACCGAAAATGTCCTCCAAATCGGCACCCTTACCTTTAAAGATGGAGACCAGACATACACGTCATAATGGAGAGATACTGGTATAGAGGGAATTCATGTTGGAGTCTCTTATCCAAAACTCACGTTATATGGAAAACCTAGAAAGGAGTATAATGGAGCATGGTGAGTAGCCATAATTTCTTTAAATCCAGGAGTTGACTTCATGACTGGTTTCCACCATCGAAAACTGCCCGACTATTCTACATTCCTCTCTGGTCATACACCACCTAATGACGTTGGATTTCAGTCACAGCAACTTCAGATCTGGTACAACAAAACCGATTTAAGCTGGGTTGGCAGCGGCGAAACACCGCATATGCACTTACTCAGCGACGAGTGCTTCATCGTCTTAGCAGGATCTCTGATCGTCGAAGTAAATGGCGAACGCTTCACCGTCGGTCCGCGTGAGTTTTGTTGTTTTCCGGCGGGTCTGAATCATGCCATCATTGAAGTTCATCCACCTATAGAAACTTTGATGATACGTGCCCCCTCGGCAGACGATAAAGTCAAACAAGGGTGATCGCTCTAAGTAGGTTACAGTAAGTTTTATACACTTTTTTATGCCGAAACGTGCTCAAAATTGTTCAAGAAACTTTCTAATACCTACTTAGTGCTTGACCGTTAGTCTATTGATGGCACCATATGTGCGACACCCTATCCATTGGACAGCAGAAATTTCACCTGCTAGATACTGTCCAACGCACTCGTCTAGCCCGCTAAAATGTCAACAGATCCTGATATGAGGAGACATATGCAAATCGATCAGCTTCCCATGCGGTTGGCGGTGGGCCAAGTCAATGAGCTTACCGACGAGATTGTGACCTTCACCAGGCAACTGGGTATCCAGGATATCCAATTCAACATGTACCACGGCTCGCCCCACCTGCCAGGCGAGACACACTGGGAATATATGGATCTGCTGCGCTTGCGTACCCGCTGCGAGGATGCCGGGCTGCGCTTGAATGCCATCGAAAACGTGCCTATCCGCTTCTACGATAAGGCGATGCTCGGTCTGCCGGGGCGGGATGCACAGATCAAGCATATGGCTACCACCATTCGGAATATGGGGCGGGCCGGCATCCCCATCTTCGGCTACCACTGGGCCGCCACCGGTGTCTGGCGTACATCCAATACCACCCCGGCCCGCGGCGGCGCCCTGGTCACCAGCTTCGACCTGGATTTGGTGAAAGACGCTCCGTTAGCTTTCGGCCGCGAATATACCGATGCGGATATGTGGGCGAACTATACGTACTACATGCAGGCCATCTTGCCCGTCGCGGAAGAGGCCGGCGTCAAGCTGGCGCTGCATCCCGATGACCCGCCGGTACCCTCCCTGGGAGGCGTGGCGCGGATTATGCGCAGCTTTGACGGTTTCAAACACGCTCTGGAGGTCGCCGACAGCCCCAACCACGGGCTGGATTTCTGCGTCGGTTCCTGGTCCGAGATGGGACCGGGGGTATTCGAGGCCATTCGCACCTTTGGCGCCCAGGGCAAGATCTTCTACGTCCACTTCCGCGATGTGCTGGGCAGCGTGCCGAAGTTCCGCGAAGCGTTCATTAACGAAGGCAACCTGAATATGTTTGAGGTCATGAAGATCCTCAAGGAGGTAGGCTTTAAGGGCTTTTTGATCGATGATCACGTGCCCCAGGTGTTGCACGACAGCCGTTGGACCAGCTTGAGCCGGGCTTATGCCACCGGCCAGATGAGCGTGATGCTGGATTTGCTGACCAGCGGCGCAGTGTCTTAAGGCCAGGGCTGCGGGCAGCCTAGGCCGAAGTTGGCACCAATCGTCACCAAGTCAAGCAGATTTACCACGCCGTCGCCGTTGAGATCGGCGCGCGGGTCGCTCAGGATCGCTTCGTTAAAGTGGCTGCCTACCAAGACCAGGTCGAGCAGATCCACCCGGTTGTCCCGGTTGGCGTCGCCGCCTTTCAAGCTGTTGCCCGGCACATCGAGTACCTGACCGGCAGCCAGGTTCACTGTAAGCTGGCTACACAGGAAACCCTGGTATTCCGCGCGTAGGGTGTGGATGCCGGGGGAGATCACGCCGAAAGCAAACGTACCATCACTGGCGGTCGTCGTTGTCTGATTATTGTCCAGACTGACCGCGATCCCCTGCCGGTTCGAGCGGCCCTGTAAGCTCAAACTACCTCTAATTTGCCCGGTTGTGACGGCGCCGCCCATCTTAAAAACCAGCGCCTGGATCGAAGATTGCTGGCTATAGGTTGCCTGGGCGCTGAACACATAGTCCCCCTCCGGTCCCACCGGCAGGGGTCCGGCCAACTCCACTACCGCCACGCCCGGATCCAGGGTGCGCGGCGCCTTGAGCGAGAGGGTAGCCACCGGTTGCCCATTAGGGTTCTTCAATACCAGCACCAAATCCGCCTGCACCACGGTGTTGCTCTGGTTTTGCACAAAAGCTTTCAAATGCACCGCGCTTCCAGGAGGCGCCGTGGTCACAGGATGCCCCAAATCATCCACAGCTTGCACTCCGGTCACCTGCACCGGCGAACACCCTGCCGCCAGGTGAATGCCCACATTCAGGTCGGTAACTTCCGGCGGCACCGTCACCGTGCGACTCTGGGTATTCTGGTAACACCCTTTGGCAACTATCACGTAGAAATCGCCAGCCGGAGTTTGCCAGCCGTACCGTCCCTGGTCGTCGGTGACGAGCGGGTTCAACTGTTCATATTGGGTGGCATTCCAGACAATATCGCCCGCCACCGGATCGTGATAGTAGAGCGTGACCACTGCCCCCTGGATGCGCGCTGCCACCTCGCTGTCGAAGACGTAACCACTGGGATCCAGGCATTGCTCCACATGGGTATAAACAGGCTCGGTCAAGATAGTGCCGTCGCCATAGGTAACGACTTTCGAGACGGAGAATGTCTGCGGCACCCCTTCGCCATAGACGTACGTAGTGGTGCCAATGCCATGATATAACCCACCTCCCGGAATTTCCGAGACGCGCGCCATATACCCGGCCAATCGCCCCCGGTCGTCTATCAAGGCTACCTGCACCGGCGCCTCACCGTAGATCGGCTCTTCCACACCAATGGTTAGCTGGTAGCCGCAGGTTTTAAAGACCGGCACCTCTCCTACATAGGTATAGAAGCCATAGCGGATGGTCGCCGCCCCCAGGTGCCGGCCGGCAGGTACCGATGTCGCCGTGGTTGTAGGTGAAGGGGTAGCCGTAGCCGCCGGGCCGGAGTGGGTCGCGGTAGGCGTTGGGGTGTTTACCCCTGGGAGGAAAGTACTGGTAGGTGTGGGCGAGGGTGTGCCGGTGGCCGAGGGCGTGCTGGTGGAAGTGCGCGTTGGAGTGCGCGTGGGGGTACTGGTCGCACAGGCAGCGATCAGGATCGATTTGCTGGCGCTGAGAGCGGGCGCATCGTCGAAGGTGGCGGTGGCCGTGATCACTTTATATTGCGGTATGGTGCTGTGATCCGCTAGTAAGGACCAAACCGCCTCCGTGGTTTCGCCGATGGTGATCGGGTGCCAGGATTTGGTAGCGCTTTCGCCGGGAGCCAGCGCGATCCCGGCCGGCAAGGAGATGGTGGTATGGCCGTTATGCCATAAACCCGGGCCGGCTGTATTGTGTACCCAATGGGTGACCTCCAACTGCGTTTGGCCACACTCCAGGATAGCCGGGCCGGTCATGCCGGTGTTGGCTTGCTGGGTAGGGCTGGGTGTGTAAGTAGCTGTAGGGGTGCGGCTGGGGGTGGATGTATTAGTCGGGGTCGCAGTTGGCGTGAAGGTGGCCGTCGGCGTGCGCGTCGGCGTTCTGGTGGGCGTCCAGGTAGCCGTGGCGGAGGCTGTCGTGGTCGGTTGGGTGGGGGTACTGGAGGGGGTGGCGGTGGGGGTACTGATGACGGTAGAAGTGCGGGTGGACGTGCGGGTCAGGGTGGGAACCGTGGCCGTGGCCGTGGGTGTGTCGCTACAGGTGGCCTGGCCTGTCATCTGCGCCCCAACGGTGACGCCGTGCCCGTCGGTATAATTCCCAACTATAAGTGTGCCACTGCTGTTCAGCGTGCCCTGGTAATGCCCCCCAAAAACATCGTGCCAGTCGACCAAGCTACCGGTAATCTGGCCGGTTAAATCTCCGGCGCACGTGCCGGTAATATTCCCGTTCTGGTCCTGGGTGAAATACTGGACGATATCTGTATTATTATTAGCATCCTTCCAATCCCAGGTGCCCACGATATTCCAGTTGGTGCAAGCTGCGGGGGCCAGCGCGAGGCGCGGCAAAACCGGGGAGCCGGTTGCCTGGTACACCAGCAATGACTTTGCTGGCGAATTCGGCCGGGCATAAGTGGTCATTCAGAGTTAATCTGGTATCATAGGGAGGACGACGGAGTTTTTCCCTGACAAATTTTACCCTGCGTGTTAAGTAGTTGATCACATAGGAGATCAGCATGTCTCTCCAGCC
>SHYO01000175.1 GCA_009692745.1 Chloroflexota bacterium | reverse complement strand
TCATCACATCCAAATAGGAAATTCAATTTCATGAGCGATAAAGGATACGCCCAATTATGTCGGTTCCTGGACTGAATGGGGTAGCGTCATCGATCCCGATCCATAAAGGAGCTAATCCGTAACAGCAGCCAGACTGTGATTCTGAACAGTTAGGGCGAGACAAACATTTGGATTCCATTGGCAGGCCTGCTACAATAATATGGTACTGAATTTCCTGGCTAGCAAAACCAGGATTTGTTACCATAAAATACTGATAAAGGCTATTTAGGAGGCTTATCGCATGGCCGTTTCGCCTAATTTTGATGAAATTAAAGAAGCATTGCGGGAGGTTGAAGATCCCGAGATCGGTATGAGCATAGTCGACTTGGGTTTAATCCGCGAGATAAACGAAGAAGAAGATGGCAGCACCCACGTCAAAATGCTCTTAACGACACCCTTCTGCCCTGCCGCTGGCTGGATCGTAGATCAGGTAAAGCAGACGACAAACCGTCTTACTGGGGGCGACACCCAGGTTACCCTATTAGATGAACTCTGGGATCCCAGTATGATGGAAGTAGATCCCTGGGGGTTGTTCTAACCGCCAAAGATTTAGGGCTGCTACTGGCAAATATGTAGCGCCTAAGACTGATGGCAATGCATAGCCGAACCCCTCCCGGGATGATGATAGTGGTATTATTAATCTATTATTGAGAGTGTAGTACACCTTGAGGAGGGTTTTGCTATGGTTATGTCATCCAGGCTCCCCTGGGATCGTGACCGGTCCCGGCGGGTTTTTACACCTGGCAAGAGTGAGGTGATGCCTTTTACCGGCCCTCGGCCAGAAGAACCACTATTACAGCGCATTGGCAATACGCCGCTGCTCCCCATCCGGCGTATTGCACAAGAGGTCCCTGGGGTAACCATTCTGGCGAAAGCCGAATGGTTTAACCCAGGAGGATCTGTCAAGGATCGTCCCGCGTTGCGTATGATTTTGGAAGGGGAACGCGCTGGCGTTTTATCTCCGGGAAAAATCATCCTCGATTCCACCTCCGGTAACACCGGCATCGCCTATGCTATGATCGGCGCCGTCAAAGGCTACCGGGTGCGCCTGGTTATGCCGGGAAACGTCAGCGAAGAGCGGAAGAAGACCCTGCGGGCTTATGGCGCCGAATTGGTCTTCAGTAATCCATTGGAAGGTTCAGATGGCGCCATCCTGACCGTGCGCCAGTTATACAAAGATAACCCCAATCAATATTTCTGGCCCGACCAATACAATAACCCCGCTAACTGGCTGGCCCACTACGACACCACCGGCCACGAAATCTGGTACCAGAGCAACTACGCTGTCACGCATTTTATAGCCGGTATCGGTACGTCCGGCACCTTGATGGGCACGGGTAAACGGCTGAAGGAATACAACTCTGATATCCAGATCATCGGTATGCAACCCATGGACGAATTACAGGTTATAGAAGGGCTGAAGTATCTGCCTACTGCGATTATGCCGGGAATATACGACGAGAATGTCATCAACCGGCACATGTTTGTCACACCCGAGGCCGCCTTTAGTATGACCCGCCGTCTGGCCCGGGAAGAAGGTCTTTTTGTCGGCTTTTCTGCGGGAGCAGCTATGCATGTGGCCCTGGAATTGGCCCGAGAAATTCAAAATGGCGTTATCGCCACGGTCTTCCCTGATGGGGGCGATAAATACTTAAGTCTGAGCAGATGGGAGTGAAAGTACGTTAAACACAAAGGTCGACCATACCGCTCTAAAAGTTAACCAGGCGAGCATCATCACCCTGCTCCTCATCGCTTTTCTCGCCGGTTGGACCTGGTTGGTGGCCCTGGTTTGTCTGATTATGGCTGTAGGTACCTGGTGGCCGGAGTTAGGGCTCTTCAAGCTCTTTTACCAGCGCGTATTGCGTCCGGCAGGACTACTCAAGCCCGATCCCCAACCCGATAGTCCGCAACCCCATCTCTTTGCCCAAGGGGTAGGCGCACTCTTCCTGGCGGCTGCCACCTTGTCCTTCGCCGCGCAGGCCGTGCTGCTAGGGTGGGTGCTGGCCTGGATTGTGATTGTACTCGCCACTGTAAACCTGGTTTTCGGTTTTTGTGTAGGCTGTTTCGTATATTACCAGCTCCAGCGCCGCTTAGGCATCACTGTCACCCTACCGATGTGGAAGAGAGCTTGATGATGATGGAACGTCTGGCAATAATTCTCATCGTTTTTACCGGGCTATTCCTGGCGCAACGCTCTCTTGCCTGGCTATTGCGCCGTCGCCAGGATAGCCTGGCCCAAGCCGATCCTCTGCCTTGGCTGCAAAGTATAGGCTTCGATGGCCGGGCCACCGTGCTCTATTTCTGGGGTGAGAACTGCCACACGTGTCACACCCGCCAGCAACCCGCCCTGGAATCTCTGGGGCAAAGCCTGGGCAGCGCCGCCCAAATCGTGCCGGTGGACGCCTATGAAGCACCGGAAGCAGCCTCGGCCTTCCAGGTTATGACCCTCCCCACTACGGTGGTCTTAAATGACCGGGGGCAGGTAGCTGCCATTAACCATGGCTTCGCCAACGCCGAGCGGTTGCTGCAACAACTTCAAGCCGCCGGAGTTGCCATCCCGGTATAATCTAAAGGTCGCGAATGTAACTGCAACACGTTGGACAATTTTGGCAAATTGTCCGCCTTGAACAGTGTGCGGTTCCCAGCAAGTCTGGCTGTCCAACCTTGCTGGGAAAAAACTGCACCTACGGAAGGTTTTTTCATCCATCATGGTCCAGCTACCTAAAGATGCTTTCCGGCGCATTGATGAAACGCCGGATGATCTTTTCTATCAGATTCCCCGCTTAGTCACACATATCGATGACACCGCCATCGCCGCAGTTACCCAACTGTACAGGCAGTATTTTCCTGCCAACAGTGCCATCCTGGACTTGATGAGCAGTTGGATCAGCCATTTACCTCCGGAGGTCCCCTATCGGCGAGTGGTGGGCGTGGGCATGAACCGCACTGAGTTGGAAGCCAATCATCGCTTGGACGACTATATCATCCAGGACCTTAACCATACCCCTGGCCTGCCTTTCGGCGAAGCTAAATTTGATGGCGCCGCCATCTGTGTTTCCATCCAATACCTGACCCGCCCGGTAGAGGTATTACGTGACGTGGCGCGCGTGCTTCGTCCCGGGGCGCCTCTCGTCATCACCTTTTCCAACCGCTGCTTCCCCTCCAAGGCCGTAGCCATCTGGCAACGCCTGGATGATACCGGCCACAGCCGCCTGGTAACCGAGTATCTCGGTCAAGCCAGCAATTGGGATGGAGTCACCCAACTGGATTGTAGCCGCCACCCATCTCAGGGCTTTGATCCTCTATACGCCGTTGTCGGACGCAGCCGAGGGCCATATATCCAGCCATGAACCATCAGGATCATGTTAACTTGCTACGCCGGGGTATTGCCCAACCAGGGGGATATTGGGCGGATTTTGGCTCAGGGGACGGCGCATTTACCCTGGCGCTCCGCGAATTAGTGGGAGATCAGGCTCAGATCTATTCTATAGACAAAGACCAAGGGCGCCTGGCCCAACAAGCCAATGCCTTCCGGCAGAAATTCCCCCAGTCTAATATCCATTTTGTACATGGAGATTTCACCCAATCCCTGGCGCTACCGCCACTGGACGGCATCATTATGGCTAATGCGTTGCACTATTTTCGCGACAAAGAGAGCTTGCTGCGCCAATTACGCAGCTATTTGAAAGGGGATGGGCGATTGCTAGTGGTGGAGTATAACGTGGACGCAGGGAATCCCTGGGTACCCTACCCTATCTCTTTCGAGAGATTCCAACCGGTAGCGGTAGCTGCCGGCTTCACCATGCCGGAGCTGTTGGCTACCGTGCCATCCAGCTTCTTGCGACAATTCTATGCTGCCCTGACGAAGAACCAGCGGTTTGCGCCATAACCGGCAAAATAGCGCCGTGCAGCACGAGTGTACCCAATACCTTACCGGCTGCCAGGCTGGATATCGCACCAGCAGCGGCATAATACCGCTGATTACATAGCTATGAGGAGGGGGAATGGCAAAGCAGAGCATCCTGATTACCGGCATGAGTGGGCTGATTGGCGGGCTGGCCCGCCATCAACTGGAGGGAAAGTATGCGTTGCGCGCCCTTAACCGCAGTGGCGTGGCTGGAGTGGAATGTTTCCAGGCAGACATCGCCGACTTGGCCGCTATCCAGCCAGCTTTTGAGGGGGTGGATATTGTCATCCACCTGGCGGCCGTAGCCAACGTAAAGGCCCCCTGGGAAGAGGTACTGCAACACAACGTCATCGGCACGTATAATGTCTTCGAAGCCGCCCGCCGCGCCGGGGTCAAACGCATCCTCTATGCCAGTTCTGCCGCCACGATCCTCGGCTATGAACAGATATTCCCTTATAATGCCCTGGTGACGGGCCAGTACGATGAGGTACCTCCAGAATGGCCGATGATTACCCACGAATCTCCTAATTGGCCCGGTGGATTGTACGGCTGTAGCAAGATCTGGGGCGAGGCCCTGGCGCGCCACTTCTCAGATACGTATGGTATCTCCATCATCTGCCTGCGCATCGGCGCCGTTACCCGCGAGGACCGCCCGATGATTATGCAACAATACTCTAGTTGGTTGAGTCATCGGGATATCGCGCAAATGATCGAGAGATGTGTCGCGCTACTAGAGGATGTGCGCTTCGAAATCTTTTTTGCGATTTCCCATAATAAGTGGAGCTACCGCGACCTGGTCCACGCCCATGAAGTCACAGGGTTTGAGCCCCAGGATTCGGCGGAGGATCACCGGCCCGGCGCTAAACCCACTACCTCTTGAAAGCAGCGGAGAGCAGGCGGGTCAAATCCATATACTTGTCGCCATATTGCAAACCAGGCTCAATGTAAGTCCCTTCAACCCATTCGTTGAAGCTATGTAGCCAGAGCCAATCAGGTTGGCTCTGGACGGCGGCATCGAAGGTGGCCTGGTAGAAATTACCATTCCCCCGATCCTCCTTATGCGCCGGGCTTGCCAATCGCACATCATTTTTACAGCCGGAGCGCAAGTCGTCCCATCCGGGGCTGAGCGTGCCAATCCATAACTTGGTCTTGCCTGTCTTCTCCTCCCATTGATGCACCTGCGCGGCCCAATTTCCATCCTTCAGATAATCGTTGGGATAAGCGGCGTGGGTGATCTTATAAACATAGAGCCCATCGAAAGTCTCCAGGTAGGAAGGGTCCAATCCCTCGGCTATCCACAGCATTTTCCCCTGCGGATCCACCTGTTGGCGGATAGCCGCCCATGCCTGCTGAGGAGTCTGTCCCCCGACGGTAGGGACGCGCGTCATGTCAACAAAGAAGATCACCGGCTTTCCCAGTACTTGTAAAAATTGGGGATGATGGCTGTACTGATCCACCAGGTAGGAGAGGGACGCCACGATCTGTTGCTGCGCCGGATGAGGATCTCCATGCCAGATATGGCGCAAGAAGACTACACTGGACTGGAAATTCTTACCGCGAGATTGTTCTAACAGGGTACGGAAGTTGCGGTCTGTCCGGTCTCCCGGTGTGAACCACTGCAGGGTAAATCCAGCCAGCCCGGCATTGGCTGCCATCTGAATGTGGCGTGCGATCGTCGCCGGATCATCGGAGCTGTAGGGTTGCAGCGGCTTATCTCCAGCACTGATATTGCAACCATCCCAGCCGTCGCCATCAAACCAGGCAAAGTAGTTGCCCAACACTAGCCGTGGCATACCTACATGCGTGGGGGCTGATGGCGCAGCAACCACAACCGGCGCAGGGGTAGCTGTAGCTGTACCAGGCACTTGGGTGGCAGGCACTACCGGCAGCGGCGTCTGAGTTGGCAGCTTCGTGGCTGTGGCTGGCGGGGGCGGCGGGACAGTCGGCGAGGGTGTCTGGGTTGGAAGCGGTGAAGGGGTTTCCGTTGAGATGGGCGTTACCGTCGGTACAGGCGGCACAGTCGGCATACTGGAAGGCGCCAGGGTAGCAGTAGGCGTGTCAAGCTGCACCGTAGCTGTGTTGGCCACAGTCACCGTGGGGTTGGCCATATTAACCTGGACCAGGTTGGGAGCCGGAGCAGGTATGGGTGCTGGTGTGCTACTGCAGGCGGCACACAGTACGACCAGGCCCAGCAAGCCGGTAATATGGCGGATGAACGCAGCGCGATTAGGAGTGGGCAAGGGCATCGCCTTTTAGAGTTCCTCATATTTGGAACTTGGGTTATTGTATACCACTCCTGCCATTATCAAAAACGGGCCCATCCGCTCCGATACGCCCGACCAATTAATCGCAGAGCAGGGTAACAATCCTGCAAAATTGACCCCCGCGTGACAAATTGTTATACTTGTCCCGTTCGCCCATATCCCATATTTTGCGTTAAAGAGGAGCAACTTTTGAGCCAGCAAAAGGTTCTGATTACCGGCATGAGTGGTTTGATCGGCGGTATTGCCCGGCGCCACCTTGAGAGCCAATATCAGCTTAGTGCCTTGAATCGCAGCTTCGTCCCTGGGGTTGAATGCCACCAGGCAGATATCGCCAACCTGGAAGCTATCCAACCCGCCTTTACCGGTAAGGATGTAGTGGTTCACTTGGCTGCCAACGCCAGCAGTCAGTCCACCTGGGAGGAGTTGTGCCAGGCAAATATCATTGGCACGTATAATGTCTTTGAGGCTGCCCGTCGCGCCGGTGTCAGAAGGGTGATTTTCGCCAGTTCCGGCATGGCCATCGCCGGGTATGAGCAGATCTTCCCCTATAATGCCCTGGTGGAGGGGCGCTACGACGAAGTCCCCGGGGGTTGGCCGAAAATCACCCATCAATCTCCTACCTGGCCTAAGGGGCTCTATGGCTGCAGCAAGGTTTGGGGTGAAGCTCTGGCGCATCAGTTTGCAGATACCACCGGGCTTTCTACGATTTGCTTACGGATTTGCGCTGTCTCCAAGGAAAATCGCCCGACGTCCACGCGCGAGTTTTCTATCTGGTGCAGCCACCGGGATATCGCCCAAATGATTGATAGATGCATCGCTGCACCGGAAAGCCTGCATTTCGATATTCTCTTTGCCATGTCAAATAATAAATGGGGCTATCGGGACATAGAACACGCCAGGGAAGTCGTAGGCTTCGTACCCCAAGATGCTGCTGAGGATTACCGGTAGCCGGTATGCTGGTTGATCACGATTTTTCCTCTCTACGACGGCAACTTCCAGACATATCCGGAAACATAACAGAATATCAGATCCCCATATTCATACAAAGGAGCACACTGCATGGAACACCGCCAATTAGGTAACGACGGTCCGATGGTATCAGTCATAGGCCTGGGTACCTGGCCCATCGCCGGAGCTATGGGAGCCATAGGAGACCAGCCTGCCATTGCCACGATACGCGCCGCCATAGACCATGGTATTACCCTGCTGGACACCGCCCAAGGCTACTTTAGAAGTGAGGAAATCACCGGGTACGCCTTGAAAGATGGCTACCGCGAGCGCTGCTTCCTGGCTACCAAAGTCAGCCACAAATATAGCAAGCAAGATATCCTGGCTGCCATCGACGATAGCCTACGAAGAATGCAGGTGGATTATGTCGACCTATACCAGGTCCATAGCTGGCGCCCTGAATATCCCATCGAAGAAACCATGACGACCATGAAGCAGTTGCAGGATGCAGGCAAGATCCGCTATATAGGCGTTTCCAACTTCAGCGCTGACCAGATGGCCCAGGCGTCGCAGATTGCCCGTTTTCACTCCGACCAGCCGCGCTATAATATGTTTAACCGGGAAATTGAAGCCGAAATCCTACCTTTTTGCGAGCAGCACGGCATCGGGATACTGGCGCATACCCCGCTGGCAAAGGGCCTCCTGACCGGCAAGTATAAACCTGATGCCACCTTTACCGAAGATGACCAGCGATCCAAAATGCCCCGCTTCCAGGGGGAAACTTTCGCCCAATTTTTGGCAGTGGCCGGCAAATTGAACGAGATCGCTCGGGACAAGGGAATAACCCTGGTGCAATTTGCGATGGCCTGGCTGTTGCAACGGCCTGCGGTGACCTGTGTGCTGGGTGGCGCCAAGACGCCAGAGCAAGTCATTGAATATGCCGGAGCCGCGGGGGTGAAGTTTAGCCAGAGTGAGTTGGCTCGTATCGAAGAAATTCTGTCGCAAGCCCCAAAAGTTTAACCCAGGGAGGAAATTCAATGAGCAAGCCTAAAGTTCTAGTTACCGGTATGAGTGGGTTCTTGGGCGGATTAGTGCGGCAACAGTTAGAGGGCAAATATGAGCTCAGCGCCCTTAACCGCAGCGAAATCCCAGGCATCGAGACCTACCAGGCGGATGTCGCCGATTTTGCAGCCATTCTGCCGGCTTTTGAGCACAAGGATATCGTGATTCACCTGGCAGCAGTAGCCAACGTACATGCTACATGGGAACAGGTGCTCCCTGCCAATGTCATCGGCACGTATAATGTCTTCGAAGCCGCGCGGCGCGCCGGCGTCAAGCGCATCATCTTCGCCAGTGCTGGCGCTGCCATTGCCGGTTGGGAGCAAGTCCCGCCCTACGATGCCCTGGTACAGGGGCGTTATGACGAGGTGCCGGAGAACTGGCCGAGGGTGACCCATGAACTCCCCACCTGGCCTTTTGGCCTGTATGGTTGTAGCAAAGTCTGGGGCGAGGCTCTGGCGCGCCACTTTGTGGATACCACCGATATGTCCATCATTTGCCTGCGCATCAGCGCCGTCTCGCGCCAGAATCGCCCTACCAACACGCATCAATTCTCGATATGGTGCAGCCACCGGGATGTAGCCAGTGCTGTTGAAAAATGTGTGGCGGCGCCGGAGAGTGTGCGCTTCGATATTTTCTTTGCCGTCTCGGATAACAAATGGGGCTACCGGGATATTGAGCACACGCGAGAGGTCATCGACTTTGAACCCCAGGACCGAGCAGAGGATTACCGGTAAATACTGACGCGAAGGAGTCTCAATGGAACATCGTCTACTTGGCAAAGATGGTCCCCAGGTCCCCGTGCTGGGTTTGGGAGCATGGCCCCTGGCAGGGGGTATGGGCAGTGTTGATGAGAAAACCGCTATTAGCACCGTACACGCCGCCATCGATAACGGTATCACCCTGGTTGACACGGCCCAATCCTATAATAACAGCGAAGCATTACTCGGTAAGGCTCTGAAAAGTGGCTACCGGAACCGCTGCTTCCTGGCGACCAAGGTCAGCCGGGATTATTCGCCTCAGGGAATCCGCGCCGCTATCGAAAATAGTCTCAGCCAACTGCAGGTGGATTATGTAGACCTTTATCAGATCCACGGTTGGAATCCTGCCTACCCCATCGCCGAGAGCATGAGGACGATGGCCCAATTGCAAGCTGAGGGAAAGGCGCGTTACCTGGGCGTCTCGAATTTCAACGCCCAACAGATGGCAGAAGCGCTGCAGACCGCCCGTTTTCAGTCGACCCAGCCGCTCTATAATTTAGTCGATCGCGGGATTGAAGCCGAGGATATTCCCTTCTGTGAGCACGCCGGTATTGGCATCCTCGCCTATAGCCCCCTGGCAAAGGGCATGCTGACCGGCAAACACAGCTTAGAGACCGAATTTCCTGCCGACGATGAGCGCTCCCGGATCTCTCTATCCCAGGGCGAGAGGAAGGCCCGCTATCTGCAGGCCGCCAAAGCATTGGACACTGTCGCCCGGGATAAAGGGATTAGCCTGGTGCAGTTGGCCATCGCCTGGACGCTGCGCCTGCCGGCGATCACTTGCACGCTGGTAGGAGCGAAGCATCCGGACCAGGTGTTGGAACATGTTGGAGCGACACAGGTAAAATTTACGCCTGACGAGTTGGCCCGCATAGATGAGATAGGGAAAGGAATTCAAGCATGAGCTTCATGATCTACGGCGCTAATGGCTATACCGGCAACCTGGTCGCTCGCCTGGCGGTGCAACGTGGTTTGCATCCCATTCTAGCAGGCCGCAACCAACAAAAGATTACTTCCTTGGCCACAGAGCTGGGACTGGAATACCGTGTATTTTCGTAACTACTCAGCCACCGGATATAGACTGATGAAAGGTCTAACATACTACATATTGTGGTTTTTAAGTCTGAATCGGGCATTTATAGCCCGTTCAAAAATGCTATTTTGAGGCCCAATCATCACCTTATGTAAATCTAAACACTAC
>SHYO01000174.1 GCA_009692745.1 Chloroflexota bacterium | reverse complement strand
GCGCGGCATCTCCGGCAAAGAAGTCGCTACCTGGTAGAAAATGTGTACGATAATGTCGTCTGTAGTCATGAGATTTCTCCTTTTTGGTTTCGCCACCATAAGGGTATCTCATGACTACCTTTTTCTCAACTAGCACCAATGGTTAATAAAGGTCCTGATAATAGAATCGGGTAAAGGATAGACACCATGACCATGCGGCAACGACCTGTTGTCCCTGCCCTTACCTTCGGGAACGGGGTCAATCTTGTTAATCTTTTTGAATTGGAAGAGCTGGCGCGCAAAAAAATGCCCCCGCCGGTGTGGGATTATTTCGCAGGCGGCGCCGAGGATGAAATTACCTTAGCCGAGAATCACCGCGCCTTCCAGCGGGTGAAGTTGCGGCCCCGGCTGGGCGTCGACGTGAGCAAGCGCGACTTATCTACACAGCTCTTCGGGCAAGAGATCAGCCTCCCGGTGCTGTTAGCCCCCACCAGTTATCAGAAATTGGCACACCCGGAGGGAGAACTGGCAGTGGCCCGGGCGGCGGCAGAGGTAGGAACTATCGTCGTTTTAGGCACGGGGAATTATTACAGTGTGGATGAGGTAGCGGCTGCCAGCAGCGGCCCGCGCTGGTTCCAGATGTATTGTTTCAATAACCATGAGGTGACGGAGAAGGCCATCCGGCGCGCCGAGGCGGCCGGATGTAGCGCCTTAGTGGTAACAATAGATGGTTCTGATCGGCGGCGATTTGAACGTCTAATGCGCCGTCCGTTGGTGGTCTCGCCACAACTTGGACTGTCCAACCTGGTAGGGCTAGGGCTGGATGATACCTTACTGGAAAAAGAGGATGGGATAAATAAATGGCTGAGCACCCTCGTCAAACTGGATCTGACGTGGGACGATATAGCTTGGGTCAAGTCCGTTGCCAGGGTCCCGGTCGTGTTAAAGGGCATCATAACACCGCAAGATGCCTTGAAGGCCGTGGAGTATGGTGTGGATGGAATTATCGTGTCGAACCACGGGGCACGGCAGGTAGATGGCACGCTAACCTCGATTGAAGCCTTGCCAGAGATTGCAGAGGCTGTAGACGGCAAAATCGAGATTCTGCTAGATAGCGGGGTACGGCGCGGCACCGATGTGCTAAAGGCCCTGGCGTTGGGAGCGAAAGCGGTCCTGGTGGGACGGCCATTGCTCTGGGGACTGGCAGTGGGTGGCGCGGATGGCGTACAGCGCATGTTAGAGATGTTGCGCGAGGAGCTAGACTGCGCCATGGCCCAAACCGGCCAGACCGATGTAAAAAAAGTGTCAAGAAGTCTGGTAACCATCCGAAAGTACTAATCAAAAGGCTGCCACATCATGAAAATGGTAAATATCGCCGACTACGAAGCCCTGGCCCGCGAAAAACTTTCCCCCATGGCATGGGCTTACTTTGCCGGGGGGGCTGAAGATGAGGTATCCCTACAACAGAACCACGAAGCTTTCCGCCGCATTAAGCTCCGGCCGCGCCACCTGGTAGACGTGAGGACGCGGGATCTCTCCACGCAAGTCATGGGACAAAAGATCGCGATGCCGGTGATCCTGGCGCCCACCACGCTGCAGCGTCTGGCCCACCCGGACGCGGAGTTGGCGGCAGCGCGCGCCGCCGCGGCCGCCGGCACAATCTATATCGCTGGCTCGGGGAACCACCACAGCGTGGCAGAGGTAGCAGCCTGCAACCAGAATGTATGGTTCCAGGCCTATTACTACAATGACCGTAAGGTGCAAGAGCGCCTGATCCGGCGCGCCGAAGCAGCGGGCTGTACGGCCCTGGTCGTGACCATCGACGCTCACCCGGCGCGGCGCGTCGAGCGCTCGATGCGTGAGCCACTGATATGGCCGGTAGACATAGAATTGCGTAATCTGGTCGGGGTGGGCTTGCCGGACCACCTAATCCGCCCAGGGGACAGTGGTCTGCGCGAGTTCCTGGCGAATATCAAGTTCCTGCCGGTCACCTGGGATGATGTGGCCTGGACCCGGGCTACCACGAAATTGCCCATGATCATTAAAGGTGTGATGACCGCTGAGGATGCCGTTATAGCGGTGGAACACGGCGCTGATGGTATCGTGGTCTCAAATCACGGTGCGCGCCAGATCGATGGCACCCTGGCTACCATCGAGATGTTACCTGAAGTGGTCGATGCGGTGGGGGGCAAGACTGAAATTTTACTTGATGGCGGGGTACGGCGAGGGACGGATATCTTTAAAGCCCTGGCTCTAGGCGCTAAGGCTGTGCTAATTGGCCGGCCTTTCCTATGGGGCCTGGCAGTCGATGGCGAGGCAGGCGTGCGTGAGGTACTAACCATTTTGCGCGAGGAGTTGGATTGCGCCCTGGACCAAACGGGACAGCCGGACGTTAAACGCATCTCACAGGATGCGGTTTGGGTAGAAAGTTAGATCCGCCAACCTACCATACCAGGTTAGCATTTACCTGTCCGGGTGGTTGCTAACCTGGTTTTTTTATCTCTAGATTTAAGTTGACACTTTCGTAAGTATATGCTAAAATAAGTATATGCTTACGATTAAGCCATACACTATCGGTGAACCTCACTACCGGAGAATGCCACGCCTGCCGCGCAGCGTCGAGCTCACCTCCGGTGAAATCACCTCGCATTTCGATGTCATCTATTGGGCTATTTCACAACCGCAGCGAGTAAACGTAAAAGCTGGCCTGCTCTCGATAGGGCCAGAAGAGAGCCGACCTCTGTTCCAGGATTATTTGGAGCAGCAGGCACTCAGAAACTTCCTGGGAGAATTTTGGGGCCATGCACTGCGCATACTGAAACAGGCGGCGGAAGCTGAAGAGCTAAGATCCAGGCAAGATACTGCCGCCACAGAGCCGGAAGAAGATCACCACACCTGCAAGAAGTGAAATAGCACGGAAATCCCCTGCGGAAATTATATCCCTTGGGCTATGAGCACGCCTAAAAGGAGGTGGTGCGAGCAACAGAGTTAGAAGATAGGCGCCGGAGCATAATGGATTTCGGCAGGCACTTTCAGGTTAACCGCAACATCGATCTTTGGAGCTACTGTGATAGTTCAACACCGTGAAAATGAAAAAGGAGCATATCGCATGTCGACCGAACAGAATAAGGAAATCGTACGTCGCTATAGGAACGCTCATAACTCCAACCAACTGAATCAATTGGATGATATCATGGCGCCGAACCTCATCAGCCACAATCTCATCCCAGGCCTGCCCCAGGGCCGCGAGACCGGCAAGCAGGTCCACCAAATGGCCCTGGCCTCCTTCCCCGACTCGCAGACCAGGACAGAAGAGATCATTGCCGAAGGGGATAAGGTCGTGGAGCGCTGGACGGTAAGTGGGACCCACTCGGGGGCACCCTTCATGGGCCGGATTCCGCCGAGTGGCAAAAGTTTTACGGTATCGGGCGTCAGCATCTACCGCATTGCCGATGGCAAGATCGTAGAGCACTGGGGTGAGTTCGACACCATGAATATCCTGCAACAACTCGGCGCTGTGCCGGGCATGTAATTAAGTAGCTCCCGGTCATAGTCCGCTCAGCGTGACACGTGACCAACCTCCAGCAGGAAACAAACGAGCAGGGCTACTGGCCCTGCTCGTTTGTTTCCTCTCTTACTGAATTCCCTGGGAGCGCTCCCGAACCGGGTTCGGGCACGCCTCGCTCGCATTAGGCGCACATGCGACCAGGATGGTTGCGCTCCTAGGAAATCCAGTAAGGTGCAATTGCCCTGCCCCTGGACTTGATGCCAGATAATATTAGGAGTACACTGGAACCTGTTTCGACCTGCAATTCTCCCCTGTAAATACCACCCAGAGGTATGCCCGATGTATTACGACCAACAGGAATATGACATCCGTTTTGAATGGGGCCCAACCGGCCTGGCAGAATTGCTCCCCGCCAGCGATGTCGTTATCATTGTAGATGTCCTCTCTTTTTCAACCTGCGTCGAAGTCGCTGTGGATCGGGGGGCCATCATCTACCCTTTCAGATGGAATGATGCGCGCGCCACTACCTTCGCACTGGAAATAGATGCCGCATTGGCAAAGGGCATTGATGATGGAAAGGGTTACGCTCTATCTCCGAGCTCGCTGTTGGCGACCCCGGCAGGGACCCGGCTGGTGCTGCCGTCTCCCAATGGGTCCACACTGAGTTTACAGACAGGCCAGGTGGCGACGTTGGCGGGATGTCTGCGCAATGCTCAGGCCATCGCACGCGCGGCGCAGGAGATGGGACCGCGCGTCAGCGTGATAGCGGCAGGAGAGCGCTGGCGGCATGATGGCACACTGCGCCCTGCTATCGAAGACCTGATCGGGGCCGGGGCGATTCTGGCGGGAATAAAGGGGAAGCGCTCACCGGAAGCTGAAGTGGCGGAAATGGCCTTTCAGGGCAGCCGGGGGAAACTTAGAGAGATAATCACGGCGTGCAGTTCAGGTAAAGAATTGCTGGGGCGCGGCAGAGTACAGGATGTAGCCATCGCAGCGGAATTAAATGTGAGCAAGAGTGTGCCAATCCTGGTTGGTGGCGCCTATAGACTATGGGAGAAATAAATGGCAAGGGATGCGACCACAGGGAAAGAGATCACCGAAGCAGAGCTGCAAGCATTTTTAGCCGGGTACGACCCGCGAGTGCAGACGCTGGTGCGGCAAGTGCGAGCCTTGGTCTGGGACGTGATCCCGGCCCCACTGGAACAGATCGATGTCGCCGCGAAACTCATCGGCTATGGGTTTCAGCAAACGTATCGTCACACCATCTGCGTCATCATGCCGTTGAAATCAGGCGTGAATTTGGGATTCCCGCGGGGCACAGAATTACCTGACCCATCAGGCTTACTGGTGGGCACAGGAAAAGGGGCGCGCCACGTAAAGATCACGGCAGGCGCCCAAGTGGAAGAGGAGGCGCTACGGACTCTGTTGGCAGCGGCAGTGGCGGCTACACCGCAATAGCGATACACCTGCTACGCTTCTGATGTGATTCTGGCAGTGGACGGCCAACCTGTGAAGGACTTCGGAGATATGGTGACCTACCTGGCGCGCAATACCCAGGTCGGACAGACCGTAAATCTGACCGTGTTGCGCCAGGGCACGCAAGTAACCGTCAAGGTTACTTTGGCGGCCCGGCCGGCATCCGCTACGCAGGCTGGTTAGAGTTGAATTGTTAACCTGGTAATCCAGAAGTAAATATCTGTTGGTAGAGTAGCATGGTCTGGCGCATCGTATTTTAAGATTAGCGCCAGACCTGCTACATTTTCTACACCACGGTAGTCGGGATTATCCCACTTCCCAATATTTGTTGCCAGGTCGCCGGCTCTGCCAAAATGCGTGCTCAGTTAGGGGAGATATCGATAATATCCCCCTCTTTGATTCCCACCAATGCCAGAAAGTGGGTTTTCAGCAAGGTATGCCTTCCATGTAGGGCCGACCAATGCTCCGGAATCTGCAACCCCTTCTCTTGAGCTTTCTTGACGGCTGTCAGGATAATCTGGTCACTCGCGACTTCGACAGTCTCTATCTGGTCTTGATACCGGACTTTGACTTCCATAGAAATCTCCTTTTCTGTCTAGTCCCCAAGCGGGGGTGATCAATTTTGCGCTGCAGCCTCGCTACTCGCGCTGGCAATGGGCACAAATGTGCATCACTGAAGCCAATAGTTGCACATTTGCCAGCCAAAATCGCTGCACCATGCAGCAGCCAGAAGCTGGGCCTGGATCAGTGAAGGGGCCGCATGCTCCCCTATTCCCAGTATAACTTCACTTTGTGAGAATCATATCCAGGCGAGATCAGAAATTGGTCAAAATTTGGGTTGGTTTCCGGAAAATCAAAGGCCCGCCAGGTCTTGAAACGCCTGGCGGGCCTTTGCATAAAACCGGTGTTAAGAACGCATCAAGATTTTGTGCCCACGACGAAATGCGCCTCGGTCGGATCGAAGTGGGTAGGGAAGCGCTCTTTCTTGATCACCGTATCACCCTGCTTGATGATACGGTAGATGGTCACATCAAGACCATCGCGCGGCACTTCGGTCTGCTCCCGGTAGCCTTTGGGCTTGGTGGGATCTTGTTCCGTAACGGGAGGTCCGGGCTTGATCACATTCTGAATTGACGGACCTTCTATCTCAACAGTACGGTTCGGTTTGGTGCCGAAGAAGGAGAAGGTAACCGAAGAATTGGCGGCATTGACCTTCGTCTCAATCAGCAAGTAAGCCTGGCTATCATTCTGGAAACGGAAATCCAGCCCTGGACTGTAGATGGTCGCATCCAGGCCCACCGGTTTATTTCCTTGCTCATAGTAGCTGATACGATAGCTGTGGGCATAACGCTCGATGATAGGGAACCCGCTCCAGAAGGCGGCGCGGAAGACCGTGGTGGAAACCTGGCAGACGCCGCCACCGGCGCCCCGCACAGTACGGTTATCGGCGATTATGAAGGTCTGATCGTAACCGGTTTTTTCGCTAATCTCCCCGACCAGGTCGTCGAAGGAGAAAATACCGCCCGGAGGGATAATGACGTCGTTAAACTTGGAAGCTGCCAACTGGATATTTTTAGCCCGCCCGGCAGCAGATCCGGCGAAATAGCTGGTCTCTTCCCAAATAAGCTCTTTGATACCCAGCGCAGGCAGATTGCTAGAATCAAGATCGGGCTTCTTGACGGCCACCACCAAACCTACATCCCGGTAGGGGCTCTTGATCTGGTCGAGAGCTTTTTGGGTGGAGGTTGCTATATCCAAAGCACGCCCCTCTTTACTCGGGGTGGTCACAATCACCTGTTTACTATTCCGATCAAAGCGCAATTGGGCATTGATCACATCCTGTTTGACCTGTGGCGCCAATTTCTGGACATAGGCTTCAATCTTGGCCTGATCAATGCTCACACTGTACCCGCTGGCATTATGGTTCAATGTTACCCACTTTGCCAGAGTGTCCGTATCCACCGTCCAGAGTTTTTCGACATAGCCGAAGCGCAATGGAGAGCCCAGGATGATCTTTAGCTGGGACTCAACCGCACTAACATCGGTAACTTGAGGCTGGATCGGGTTAACCAGAATATCCACGGAACCGGGCTTCAGATCACGGATTAAATTTTCCATGCCCGCCTGGGCCGCGGTAACATCCATTTTCAACCCCAACTGGCCAGGCGTAGACTGTACTTTGCTACCCGTCAGGCTCAAAGTAGCATCCTTAGCGGGGCGGTCTATTTGTTGCGCCAGGCGGGTCAAATATGCTTCGGTAGTTTGGATGCTATAATCGGTATAGATGGGCACGCTGGCGCCGCGCCGTAAGAGCACCAATTGGGTACGGGTATTCTCCAGCCAGCTAGAAGTCCGGCCGATGCGATAAGCGACCTGCACGATATCCTGCTCCGAAAGCTGAGCGCCCAAATCGCGTAAGCTGGCCTGCCAACTTTTGTCACCATAGTGGAGCGTTAGGCGGACATCATCATAGCTGCGGATGCGGGCCGGCAATAACTCCACAGCTTCCTGCGGGGTAAGACCACTCAGATCCACGCCCAAGATATTAACACCACGGTAAATGCGACCAGCATACTGGTTCTGATAATATAGCATAGCGCCGATAGCCCCGCTGGCCGTCAGCACCACCAGCAATACTATCAATGCCAGAAAACGACCCAGGAATCCAAGACGGGAAGAAGCGGTATTTCTGGAACGGCGCGCGGGCGGAGACGAAGGCGGCGCAGGTGGAGGGGGTATATGGGCGTGTATTTCCTCAAGTGGGCGCGTGCGATAGTCTAAGGGTTTCACCTCGCTACGATATCCCCGGTGTCGTTGAGACATAGCCTGGCCTTCTATCTTTCTAATCTGGGTCCCTAATGGAATATATGGTCAGTCGGTATCCCCGAGTCATGCATTCACCCAGGGATATCCAGGGTAAAAATCAAACTGCTCTAGCATGAATACATATCAATAACGAAAACGGCAATCAAAGCGTGCTAGTTCCATATTTCTATGACGACATTTTAACCGATAATCTTACTATAAAACGATTATACTGAAAAGGTCACCATCGACAAATTATGCCCTGACTAAAAATCTCTTGACAGGAACCAAAATTCTGATGTAATGAAAATTGCAAGACGGTTTATAACTCTTTAGAATTCACGACAGCGTCCGGTACACACCGCAGGGTGCTGGAAGCCTTGCGCACCAGTGATGTTGAGCTGATCCACAAACGCCTCAGGGAAAGCATGGCTCATTTTGCCTCCCCTGCCCCAGAAGCATCGCTCATTTAACCTTTGAATTTCTCTCATATCAACCAACAGAAAATCAGGAGGAGACCGTGTTCAGCTTCGCAAGTTCTAAGAAACTGGCCGTAATAGCCATCCTGGCCACACTGATGGGGATGATAGTTGCCTGCGGCGCCACGCCGACCCCCGTGGTGCAAATCCAGGAGAAATTGGTTACCCAGATGGTCACTCAGGTGGTGGAGAAACAGGTGACGGTGCAGGTGAAGGAGACAGTGGTAATCGAGAAAGTTGTCGAAAAGCCGGTGCTAATCACACCCACTCCCGTACCCACAGTCGCCGGCAGCGACAAGGCCGCCGACCAGACGATTCACTACGTCACCCGCGGTTTTAGCCGGCTTGACCCAGCCTATGAAGAGGGATTCGGCCCCTTCATCATCTCCCATCTTTGGATGCCCTTGTTCATCCGCGACAACAAGCATAATTTGATCCCCTGGCTGGCCACGAAGTATGAAGTCAATGGCGACGGCACCGTCTACACCATCCATATCAACCCTAAGGCTGTCTGGTCTGATGGCTCGCCTGTGACAGCCCAAGAAGCCAAAGCTTACTGGACCTATGGTCTGGATCCCAAGGGATGTATTGCCTGTTTCTTTGCCTCCGGTATCGGCTTCGATATTGTCAAAAGCGCCAAAGATGTGATTGACGGTAAGTCGCAGGATCTGACCGGCGTGGTAATCAAAGATGATAAGACCCTCGAATTCAATCTTACCGCGCCAGACCCGATCTTTATCCATCGTATGGCTCTGTGGGATACCGGTTTTGCTAAGATGGCCGACGTGAAAAAGGGACCGGAATATGCCACGGATGGCTCGGCCCGCGTGAATGGCCCATTTATGGTCAAGACGTGGGACGCGACCAAGAAGATTTACGAAATTGTGCAGAACCCCAAGTAGTGGGGCGACAAGAAGCCTACTATCACCCGCATCATCGCCCAGGAATCCACCGACGAGAACGTTTCTTTCATCCAATGGAAAAATAACGAAGTCGATATCGCTTTCTGGCAGTCGAACGTGCGGGAGCAGCTCCGCAAAACCGAAGGGGATACCTTCATTAGAATGCCCTATGCGGTGAACGTCTACTTCCCGTTTTGGATTAAGCTGCCTCCTATGGATGATCTCAACGTGCGTAAAGCCTTGACCCATGCCGTAGATTGGAACGCCGCCTATGAAGGCGCCCGCAATGACCGGGTGATGACCTCTCACTTGACGCCGGAGCTGGCCTGCTACAAGAAGGACATCTGGCCGGAATTCGGCTTCAACGTCGCGAAGGCCAAGCAAGAGCTGGCAGCATCCAAGTATCCCACCCCCGATAAGCTGGGCAAGATCCGCCTAATAACCGGGTCGACGCCTAACTATCAGCGTATGGCCGAAATCATGGCGGAGCAGTGGAAGGCCAATTTGGGCATCACCGACGTGGAAATCAAAGTGAACCTGGATGCTTGGGGGCAGGACAAGGACAAGGTGCAGGTACACCGCTCTAGCTGGGGCGCCAACATTCCCGATCCGGCCGACATGATCAATAACCTGTATGTCTACTGGTCAGACCCCACACAGGGTGGTCTGAAAGATACCGATCTGGAAAAGATGCTGAAGGATATGAACGCTACCAAGCGGGATGATTCCCAGTTCTGCGCCAAGGTCCAGGCTGCCGAGGCGAAGCTGTTGGGCACTTATTACCTGATGCCCATCGTCTGGGAGCCATTTGAATATAATGTCAAACCCTGGGTCAAGAACTTCTCTACCAATGTCGACCAAAACTGGGTTTCGCTGGTGGATATGTACATCGCCAAGCATTAGTCAGATCTTGTTTGGTAACTCTTCAGAAATACGGTAAGGAAGTTGTCCGGGCGCCCCTGCGTGGCCGCCCGAACAGTAGGGGCGGCCCTATGTGGCCGCCCGGACAGTAGGGGCGGCCCTATGTGGCCGCCCGGACAGTAGGGGCGGCCCTATGTGGCCGCCCGGACAGTAGGGGCGGCCCTA
>SHYO01000007.1 GCA_009692745.1 Chloroflexota bacterium | reverse complement strand
CGCGGCATCTCCGGCAAAGAAGTCGCTACCTGGTAGAAAATGTGTACGATAATGTCGTCTGTAGTCATGAGATTTCTCCTTTTTGGTTTCGCCACCATAAGGGTATCTCATGACTACCTTTTTCTCAACTAGCACCAATGGTTATAATACCATCGACGAGATCGATCAGCTTTTAAGCGAATTGGAACAAATGTCCAAGGTCTAGTATAATTGGAGCAACCGGATGTGCGCCATACGGCTAATTCCCAGCTTGCCAGGCACGTACCTACGGATGTTTGCTGTGAAAATGCTGCTCGGTATGTAGGACAATTTGCCAAAATTGACCGTCCTGAAAAGCGTGCGGCTGCATTCCCAGCCAGGCTGAGTACGCATCTACGGGAGAGGGCATTTTCATCAATCACGGTGTCCGCGCAGGCATGTTTACTACGGCAAGATTGTAGGTGCAGTTTTTAACCGCACATTTTCTTAAGGGCTAAGGATAGCTTATGGATCGACTTATTACGCCGGATTCACAACCGGAAGAAGTCATCATTGAAAACAATCTCAGGCCGCAGCGGTTGCAGGATTACGACGGCCAGGAGCGCATCAAGCGTAACTTGCAAATCTTGCTGGAAGCTGCCAAAGCCCGGGGGGAACCCCTGGACCATATCCTGCTGTATGGCCCTCCTGGCCTCGGTAAGACCACACTAGCCAATGTAGTTGCTAACGAGATGGAGGTCAACATTAAGACCACCTCCGGGCCGGCTATCGAGCGACCTGGCGACCTGGCAGCCATCTTAACTAATCTGCGGCGGGGCGATATCCTCTTCGTCGACGAGATTCACCGGTTGAGCCGCACGGTGGAAGAGATTCTTTATCCTGCCATGGAGGATTTTGTGCTGGATGTGATGCTTGGCCAGGGACCCAGCGCGCGCAGTATTCGCCTGCCCTTGCCGCGCTTCACCGTGGTGGGGGCCACTACGCGGGTGGCGATGCTCAGTTGGCCGCTACGGGACCGTTTTGGCGTTGTCTACCGTCTCGACTACTACGATCTGGAAACGATGGAGCGCATTGTGCGACGCGCCTCTTCGATTTTACAGACGCCGATTGAACCGGCAGGTGCTTTAGAGGTTGCGCGGCGCGCTCGGGGTACGCCCCGGGTGGCCAATCGCCTGCTGCGCCGGGTGCGGGATTTTGCCCAGGTGCGGGCCGATGGCGTCATTACCGGGACGGTGGCCCTGGAAGCATTGGCGCTGCTGGAAGTCGATCCCCTGGGCCTAGACGAGATTGACCGCAAAGTGCTCCTTACCATCATCCAGAAGTTCGATGGTGGCCCGGTGGGGCTGGATACTATTGCAGCCGCGATCAGTGAGGAAGCCGATACAATTATGGATGTATATGAGCCTTACCTGCTGCAATTAGGATTCCTGGATCGCACTCCTCGCGGGCGCATGGCTACCCGCCACGCCTACGAGCACTTGCACCTGATCTACCGGGAAAGGCCGGAACAGACCTCGCTCTTCGACGTAAGCAGCGATGATTCTGGCAGTTAAAGCACTAATCCGTCCTGACCTCATCACGCCCTTACCGCACAAATTCAGTTTTCTTCCGATATCCTCGCCAGCCACAGGCCGATATGCCCCGCGATCAAACCGCCGCCTATAGCAATTCCCATCCCCAGCACGATATCTACCCAGGTCGTGCCATAGTCTTTCATCACCGGCATGCGTTGAAACCAGAGGAAAGAGGTCAGGACCATACTGCCACTGTAGACCGGTGCGGCTACCAAGATGTGCCGCTGCGCCCATGACCACCAGTGAAGGAGGGATACCAGTCCCATAGGGATAGTCGAAAGGGCCATGATCCATAGTTGTTGGTAGCCGATTAAGCTGGTAAAGCCTGTCAGAGAGGCAAATTGCCGGGCGGTAGAAATCATAGAATCGGGGTTATCCTGGACAAACTCCTCGATCAATGACACAGGTTTAATCAGGGCAAACCCTATGCTGGCAAAGCCGATGGCTATGGCTTCCAGGAGCAAGGCTGTAACAAAGATCAAGGCTGCCACCCAAAAATGGCGGGACAATTTAATACTGAGCAACAGAGGTAGAGGAAAGAGCACGCCAATCATGATAGGGAATAACAGGCCCATCAGCCCGGCGCCATGGGCGCGGAATCCCTCAAGAAAAGCCTGGCCCATCTGAAAATTTACCGCTTCGAAGGCGTAAGCCCCTGCCAGAACGATGCCCCAGAAAGTGGGTGTGCGCCAGTTGAATTTCATTTTCAAGTGGCGTGCCGAAGCTGCAATCCCGATGAGTAAGCTGACGTCCACTAGGGCGGTAAACGCCATGATGGCCAGGTGCGGCGGACTCCAAAGGGTGGGGTCAATACCGTAGGCTCGGTGCCAGGCGTCATCGAAAATGGCCGAGAGCAAAGCCCCGGCATAGCCCAGGTAAATGCCGTAGAAGGCCAGCGGCGCCCGTATGGTGCCTACTTTTACAACATGTTGCAGCTTGATGCGAGATTTGGACAGATAAAGCTCATATCCGATGGCTGCCAAAACGAGTATGGTACCGGACACAAAAGCTACCATGACCATCAGATGGGGAGGAATCCAAAGGCTATCCCGGCCAATGGCTACATGCCATTGAATATCCCAGTTTCCTCCTAAGAAATTGAAGACTTTTAGGATAGCAATCGTAATGAGTGTGTAGAGGCGCAGCCGCTCATGAGCTATGGCATTGTACTGCGCGGCACTGAACGGATTGACTAACCGACGAAGGGTTACTTGTACCGTTGTTAGCATGGAGGCGCTCCTGTATATGTTTGATAAATAAGAAATGACACAATCCAAAGATTCTGGTGTTCTCCCAATATACGGTTGCATTCCCGACCAGGCCGGGTTCCCAGTCTGACAGGGAACGCACCTGCTGCAATATGGGTGCGCCAGCCTCCCGCGATATCGATGGATCCGGTATACCCGTCCCTAAGTGAGAGATATATGTGTTACTGCCAGCAATTGTTCCACCTGGTATTGAGACTGTTCTTCAGCCTCTCGCAGTATTTTGATAATCTGTGCGCAATGTGTCGTTTCTGTGTCAACCTCCTGCGCCGAAAGGGCTGCATCGGCGCCAAGTTTGATGGCTGATGCGATCTGTAACCACTCTAATAATAGGTCAAATGCTTCTTTGTTGAACCAGAGGATGCCTTTATAGCGATTTACCTGGATATGCTGCTGGATTTCCACATCTCGCAGTAATGCGGTTAATGCCTGGTAAGCCGTTTCGTGATCTGAATCTCCTGGCATGCCTGAGGTTGTGGAATCCGCCGAAGCGCAGCGAGGACACCAATCCTGGTGACTCGTCAGCAATTTTATCGCGCTTACGGCGCGCCAACGATCATCCTCTCCCAGGCCCAATTGCTGAAATGTGGCACCTAGAAGTTTCCCTAACGTCCATTCGTCAATCCAGCTACGGCTCAGAATGGCATAATCCCGCGCATCCGCTATACGGCCCAGGGCATGTACGAAAATCCAGCCGAGCAGAACAGTGCTGGTAAACACATCGCCGGGATTTGCTGCGGCGCCCGCGGCTGCCCCGGTCTGATCCGCGCTTACCTGGTCCGTAGTAGCCGGCAGGACCAAAAACACCTCCAGAGAGCGGCGTATTTCCTGGACGATGGCTGCCTCGTCTCCAGGCCCCTGGCTGTACTGTTTGATCTCATGCAGTAATGCCGTCGCCTTATGTTCGATTTCTGTCAAGAGATCTTGATGAGGTATATCCGAGGATGGCTGCTCCGCCACGAGCGACGCAATGGCTGCTGTTTCCACTGCTGTAGCTCCGTCAGGATGGGCTAAAGCCGCCAGCAGCCGGCGGAATACTACGGGATTCACCAAAGCTTTGAAAGCCTGGTGTATCTGCTGCAGGAAAATCTCCTTCAGGGCTTCATCAATACTGGGCACCCCCTGGCCATTGAGATAAGAGGCCAATTGGGCGTACTGGTGTGTATCATTATCCTGAACTTCCCGCATATCCAGGAATACATGGTACTTATAAGCGCCGATATCCACGGTGAGGCCCTGTTCGTGGAGAGCCATATTGTTGCGGATATATTCCAACCCGGTCACATGATCCCGGTAGATGCAGAAGGTGTTTTCATCCCGCCGTAAGTCCAGCCCTTCTGCCAGGGTATGCTGCACCAGGAGCCGTTCATCTCCCTCCCCCGTTTTGGCGGAATACGGCATGGAGGTGCGAATCCACCCTTGGGCCGTGCCATACCGGTTGTGGTAGATCACCAGGGAGCGCTCCGCGCCTACCCGGTTTGAATAGGCGAAAACATCCTCATTCACCTGCCCGGCGGACGTATAGAGGTCGTAGATTAAGAAATGCTCCACTTCGGAGAAGAGATAGCGGCGGCGTAACAAGGGAAAGATTTCGCGTTCGTGGCGTTGGATTAAATCGGCATCTGGTACTTCTTCCCACTTGGCCTTGCGGTATTCCATGCCATATTTTTCGGCAAAGCCCTCAATCTGGCCATGGCCGAACATAGGTAAGCCCGGCATAGTGGACATCAGGGTACAGACCCCGAAATACTTATCACCCTTGCCGAATTGTGCCACGGCCGTTTCTTCATCCGGATTGTTCATAAAATTCACGAAGCGTTTTAAAATTTCGGGATTGAACTCAATCGTATTCTTGATGACAGTGCGATATTTGGCGTTTTCCTCAGCCTTGAGCATGTGCATGAAAGCGCTGTTGTATACCCGGTGCATGCCCAGGGTGCGCACGAAATATCCTTCCATCATCCAGAAAGCCTCTGCCAGCAGCAACGTATCCGGCACTTCAGTGGCGATGCGATCCACTACTTCCCGCCAGAACTCTTCCGGCATCAAGGCATCAAACTCGGCCCTGCTCATGCCGTGCTCCGTGCGCGAGGGAATTGCGCCTCCTGTGCCCGGGGTGGGGTACCAGAGACGTTCGAAATGCTTTTTCGCCAGCGTCATAGCAGCATCGAAACGGATGATAGGAAACCTTCGCGCTATGTGCAGAATCGTTTGAATGACTGCCTCGCGCACTTCAGCTTTCAGATAGTCTAATTGGGCGGTATCGTTCCAGGGCATGCTGGTACCATCATTGCCATGATATACATACCTTTCGCTGCCGGTCCGCCGGTCGACGCGTTTAAATATCACGGCGGCATCGCTACGCGTGAAATAGTGATCTTCCAGGTAGATGCCCACATCCAGATTCCAGGAAAGATCCGGGCCGTTGAAGGTATAGGAGGGAAAAGGACTCTGGTCCAGGGAGATGAACCAGTCGGGATGCTCCATCACCCAGCGCGAATCGATGCCCATGTGGTTGGGTACCATATCGCTGGCCAGGCGCATGCCGAATTTCCCGGCGCGTTCCTTCAAATTCTCATATGCTTCTTCCCCCCCCAAGTCGGCGGCGATTTCATAGTCGAACAGCGAATAGGCGGAAGCTACTGCATCTGTTTGGCCGAACAGTTCTTTAATCGTCTTGGAAGCCCGGCTCCGTTCCCACAAGCCGATCAGCCAGAGGCCGGACCCCCCGCAACGCGATAAAGTCTGCAGCTCTTCATCCGGCACCTCATCCAGGTGCTGGATGGGACGACCGTATTTCCGCGCCAACTGTTCCAGCCAGACGTAAGTACTCTTGGCCATCAGCACCAGGTTCGGCATCCAGTCCAGGTCCCGGCTAAAGTGTTCCGGTTCGGCCAGGCCCGCGCTCTGTTCCGCGATCAACTCGCTATAGTCGACTACCAGGGAAGGGCCTGGTCCTAGAAAGCTCATCTTCTGCTCTTCTTTGATCAGGTCCACCCCTTTTAATACCAGGTAAAGCTGCTTGCCCAAAAGCGGACTCCACCGTTCCTGCATATACGCCAGTTGTCCTACCAGGGAATGCGGGGCTGCCTCAGCCGGACTGCGTAACATATCCAGCAAATTCTGATGATCGGGCCCGGACGGCGGCTGAGTGTCCAGGAACTGGTGTAGTAGATTCATGACCGGCCGATAAGCGGTCTCCTTCTCGTGGCTCGTATCGTCAAAGAGCTCGCTAAAAGGAGAGAAAGCCGGGTTGATGTTGGCCAGCCAGAGGAGCGCCATTTCCTCCAGGAGCACCTGGCGATTCGATAGACCATCCGTCTCGCCCTCCAGGTAGGCTCCCACCCCAACCTCGCGGCGATAGACTTCCACCGCGGGAAATTCATCCGCAAAGTGGCGCAAGCTCTCATCTAACGCCGATTTCCCCATCTGTTCTTCAATCCATGCCAAAGCCTTGTTCATAACGTGGGAATCGATAGTCTGGAGATAACTGCTAATGACATAATGTTGAAGTTCGTGAATCAGACCCATAGCGTTGATCTGACCCGCTGTAACAGCCTGTTCTGGGAAGTTGACCAAGTCACGCCGGCTGTTCATCTTCTCGGCAAAGAGGCGAGCAGTGTAAAAGTTCATAGTAATGGTGTGTCCGCTGGCAGCAAAAAGCGACTGGTCGAATTGGTAGCGGTCACGGGCGCGACGGGAAATATGAAATTCCATCTTAATATTATCTCTTTTGGGCAACATATTTCTCGCTTTCAAGGGGGTCTCAGTAAATGTACAATCAACTCGCGGAACAAACCAAGCTAAAAATATAATTATCGAGCGAAGTAATAGTATTGTACCATTAAAGGAGTTGAGCAGCAATTCGTATGTGCAACATTGCCTCGACGTTCTGCCTCAATCTTCTTTACCGTAATTCTGAGCAGTTACAGCAACAGGATTTCTTGACCCGTGGGTAAAAAAGTGCTATACTACCTAGCCAAATTCGCACGTCTCCGTGTAGACAAAATCTACATAGACAGCGTCTACATGGACTATGGTCCATGCGGGATAGAGGTGTGTCCGCGGACAGGTCTGGCCTGTCGGGATGTTCTATACGGTTAGCGGAGACGGAGGTCAAAACACTACTTATGAGGAGGATTTTATTACATGGCAGTAGTTAGTATGAAGGACTTGCTGGAAGCGGGTGTGCATTTCGGCCACCATACGCGCCGCTGGAACCCCCGGATGAAGCGTTTCATCTTCACCGAGCGCAATGGCATCCATGTCATCGATTTGCAACAAACGATCAAAGCCCTGGAAGACGGCTATAATATGGTCCGGGACCAGGTGGCTGAGGGCGGTTCCGTCCTTTTCGTCGGCACTAAGAAACAGGCGCAGGAAACCATTGCTACTGAAGCCCAGCGCTGTGGCATGCCCTACGTCAACAACCGCTGGTTGGGTGGGACACTCACCAACTTCCGCACCATTCGCACGCGTTGCGACTATTTGCAGAAACTTGAGGGTCAGATTGAGCGTGGTGAACTGGCGCGTCTACCGAAAAAAGAGGCCATCTTGCTGGAACGCGAAGTAGAGCGTCTGAACAAGCGCCTCTTCGGCATTAAAAATATGCGCAGCGTGCCCGATCTGGTCTTCATCGTCGATACCCGGCGGGAGGACTTGGCCGTGAAAGAGTGCCAGATCCTGGATATCTTCTCGATGGCTATGGTGGACACCAATTGTGATCCGGATCCCATCAATCTGGTAATTCCATCCAACGACGATGCGATCCGGGCCATCAAACTTATGGCGGGCAAAATTGCCGATGCGGTCATCGAAGGCCGCACCTTACGACAAACTCGCCTGGCCGAGGCTGAGTCTGAGGAATTGGAAATTTCGGGTATCGATACTTCCCAACGGATCTTCTCACCTGAAGATAAGCCCCTCTTGGATGATGTGGAGGAGATCGAAGCAGAGTTCGAGGAAAAATAAAATTTTAAGTAAGGCGCGGTAACTGGGATTATCTGCGGCGACTTACTTAGGCTCCTTTCATCTATTGCATGTTGAATTAAGAGCGGGCCGCCTTCGGGCGGCCCGTTACGCGGGAAAGATCGATATCATCCCGGCGCGCAAAGGGGAACTTCTCCACCGAGTGCGCGTTAATTAACATAGAGGATGGTTCAAACCAGATTGACAGTTTGGCGCAGGGGGTGCGAACAATTGTCAAGTATGAGCAAGCACAGATTGAACCTTGCCTAGGCGTTTTAATAAGAGAGTGAGGTAATACATAGAATGGAAATTACAACTGCTATGGTTAAGACGCTCCGTGAGCGCACCAATGCGGGCATCATGGAGTGCAAACGAGCTTTGGAAGAAGCTGATGGTGATTTGGCCAAAGCTGCCGAATTGCTGCGCCAGAAGGAATTGAGCAAGGCTGCCAAAAAGTCAGACCGGGTGGCTGCACAGGGTGTCATTGACGCCTACATCCATTCCAACGGCCGGTATGGCGCCCTGGTCGAGCTAAACTGTGAAACCGATTTCGTGGCTCGCACCGATGCCTTTCGGGCCCTGGTCCACGATCTCGCGCTGCATATCGTGGCAAAGAATCCCACCTATATCTCACCAGAGGATATTTCTGCTGAGGTAATGGGAGCGCTGCGCGAGACATTTCAGGCCGAAGCCACCGAAGACGGTCGCCAAAAGCCCGCCGATATTATGGAAAAGATACTCTCGGGCAAGCTGGATAAATACTACACCGATACTGTTTTGCTACGGCAAACTTTTGTCAGAGATGAGGAACGCACTATTCAGGAGCTACTGACCGAAGCCATTGCCACGTTGGGAGAAAACATCGTCATTCGCCGTTTTGCCCGCTTTGAATTAGGAGAAGGTTAAGATTACACCGCCGAAGAATTCTCCGGCGGTGTTTTATCGAGACCGGACCTACTCACTCTCCAAGAGGAAGACGGGAGGAAGAATAGATCGTGAGTGAAATCAAGTATCGGCGGATCCTATTAAAACTGGGGGGCGAAGCGTTAGCTGGACCAGAAGGTTATGGTATTGATCCCGAACGCGCCGTGAACGTGGCGCGCAAGGTGGCCCAGGTCCACCGTCACGGTGTACAGATAGGCTTGGTATTAGGCGGCGGTAATATCTGGCGCGGTCGTAGCCCCATAGCCAGCCAGATGGAGAGGGCCGCCGCTGATCACATCGGAATGCTCGCTACCGTGATGAACGCTTTAGCTTTACAGGATGCCTTGAATAAAATTGGTACAGATACCCGCGTGCAGACCGCCATTGAGATGCGCTCCGTGGCCGAGCCTTATATTCGCCTGCGGGCGATTCGTCATATGGAGAAGGGGCGCGTTGTCATCATCGGTGCGGGAACCGGCAATCCCTATTTCACAACGGATACCGCTGCTGCTTTAAGGGCTATGGAAATCAATGCGCAATTACTGATTAAAGCCACTAAAGTTGACGGAATTTATGCAGAGGACCCGCAGAAGAATCCTGGGGCGTTGCGCTTCAGCCATCTATCCTACATCGATGCCCTGAACTTCCGAGTGCAGGTCATGGACAGCACAGCCATTTCCCTTTGCATGGATAACAAAATGCCTATCGTGGTTGTTAATTTATGGCAGGACGGTAACAGTATTGAAGATATCGTCATGGGGCGCGAGATCGGTACACTCGTCTCTTAATATGACCACTTAAGGAGGCAAATTATGATAGATGATCTTCTCGTAGCTACGCGCAAGCATATGGATAAAACCATCGAGGCCCTGAACTATGACCTGCATAGCTTCCGCGCCGGCCGGGCGAATCCTGTCTTGTTGGATCGCCTGAGGGTAGATTATTACGGCACACCCACGCCTTTGACTCAGATGTCTACGGTTACAGCGCCAGAGCCACGTTTGCTCACGATTAAACCCTGGGATCCCAAATCGCTAAATGATATTGAACGAGCGATTTTGAAATCCGATCTCGGCCTGATGCCCTCAAATGATGGGAAAATTATTCGTCTGGTCATCCCGCAATTGACGCAGGACCGCCGCCAAGAATTGGTTAAAGGTATTTCTAAGCGGATGGAGGAGGCCCGCGTCGCTATTCGCAATATTCGCCGCGATGTCCTGGAAGAGTTAAAAGAATATGAAAAAGAGAAATTAATTTCTGAAGACGACATGTTCGTAGCTAAGGATAAGGTGCAGGAGATTACGGATCAATACATCAAGGACATAGAAGAGATAGGCAAGGCCAAAGAGGCCGAGATTATGGAGATATAAGTGGCCAATTTAACCGCTAATGGCAAGCCAGAGTTGGAGAGAATCCCTCAACATGTAGCTATCATTATGGATGGGAATGGCCGCTGGGCCCAACAACGTGGTCTGCCGCGCCTGGCAGGGCACCGGGCCGGGACCAACAACATCCGCCAAATTTTGGAAGGCTGTGTTGAGGCGGGCGTCCGATATTTGACGATTTACGCCTTCTCTACCGAGAACTGGCAACGACCTCAGCAAGAGGTCTTCGGCTTGATGCGGATTTTGGAAGATGTCATTCAGCGTGAACTGGATGAGATGCACCGCCAGGGTGTCTGTTTGCGCCATCTCGGCTGGTTGGATGGCGTCGATGAAAGTCTTTCTAGACAAGTGGTGCGGGCGGTGGAGCTGACTCGTAACAATACGCGCCTTTTTCTGAATGTCGCTTTCAATTATGGCGGTCGTGCTGAGATCCTCGCCGCTATTAAGGCCATCATTCGAGAGGGTGTTTCCATAGAAGATATTAATGAGGTTACGGTAAACAAATACCTGTTTACACATGGTCAACCTGATCCCGATTTTATTATCCGGACCGGAGGCGAACAACGCCTCTCCAATTATTTGTTATGGCAGGCGGCCTACGCTGAAATCTACATGACATCTATATATTGGCCCGATTTTGATAAGGCAGAGCTTTTCACTGCTCTGCAGGACTATGCCCGGCGCGATCGGCGCTTTGGCCGGGTCAACGCGAATGGGTAACGCTACCGGTTCGATATATTAGGTAGTAGCATTCTTCGTTAATCTATGACCCTGCGTTTTGCAGTGGACTGCATTTCCCTATCGCCTGTGAAAGGGATCCAGTGCTTTCTCAACGTGCCTTGACGGGTTTTATTGCGGTTCCTCTGATTGCCCTGTTCATTTATGTCGGTGGGCCAGCTTATTTTATCGGTATGCTTTGTGTGGCTGGTCTAGCTATTTACGAGCTCTTCACGCTGCTGCGCCGCGGACAACATCACCCCAATCTTGTGATTTTGGCTGCTTTGGTCCTTGGGCTTGTCTCATTTCCCTACTTTGGCTGGACCCAACTGGATCGCCCCTGGATTGTGCTCATGATCGTGTTATGCTTCACCTGGGAGTTATGGCTCCCTGTCGAGCATCGCTCCTTAACCGGCTGGGCCCTGACGCTCAGTTTCGGTCTCTACCTGGGCATCTGCCTCGGTTATTTTGTGGCTATGCGCCAACTATCCAACGGGTTGATCTGGGTGGGCTTGTTTATTGGCACTACGTTCATCAGTGACTCCTCCGGTTATGCCGTGGGTATCCTCTGGGGGCGTCGTAAAGCCTTTCCTACAGTGAGTCCAAAAAAAACGGTGGAGGGCACTATTGGAGCCCTGGCTGGGCCGGCAATCGTGGTAGGGATCCTGGCCCCACTTCTGTTGCAACAGCCGGTATGGCTCTCCATCCTGTTAGGCCTGGTTATCGGTATTGCCGCCACCCTGGGCGACCTCTCGGTCTCCTACCTGAAACGGCAAGTCGGCGCTAAGGATTCAGGCCAGTTTTTGCCGGGCCATGGCGGCTTTCTTGACCGGCTGGACAGCTTGCTATTTACGGCGATTGTGGTCTACTATTACATTATCTGGCTAGCTCAACCGATTCGATAAAATTTATTGGTATGCATGAATCTCAGTGGTTTGCACTGCTGAACCTTGGCAATCTGACATTTTCATCAGCTAACGCCATTCTTAGTTTTGCCCTGGCGTTATACCTGCTGGCGCAAAATGGCCGCTCGGGAGTGGCCCGCGCTTTCTGTGCCTTACTGGCCTGTATGATTACGGTGCATATTGGCGATGTGATGCTATTACGTGTCGATAGCATTGCGGCGGCGTATATTTGGCTGAAATTCCAATGGTTGGGCCTCGCCTTCTTTCCCGCGGCTTTTATGCACTTTTCCGTTAACCTGCTTCGGACTACCAACGATGATCGGCCCTGGCGCCGGTTGGCCGTGATCCTCTTCTATCTACTGGGTGCTTTCTTCCTCTGGCTGGCATTGGCTACCAACCTGCTGGTGGGTGGCGCGCCGCTCTATTTTCCCTACGCGGCCCAGTTTGCCGGCGGGGAGCTATTCAGCCTTTATACGCTCTATTTCTTCGTTTTGACAGGGTGGGGCTGGTGGTATATCAACCGCGCCCGCGCCCGTTCGCTCACGCCCACCTCCCGCCGGCGTACCACCTACCTGAGCATTGCCGTGGTAGCTCCGACCATGGGGGTTTTCCCCTACCTTTTACTAGCCAGTCAGCCTTCAAATTTACCCGTCTGGGCGCTCTTGGTGATAACCCTGGCAGGCAATGTCGCCATCGCCTTTATGATCATCATCACCGCTTACACCGTGGCCTACTATGGCGCTCTGCTGCCCGACCGCATCATTAAGCGTAGTCTGGTGAAATTTCTGGTACAGGGGCCGATACTGGGCATTGCCATATTAGGTTTGCTATACTTGGTACCCGCTGCCGAGCGAGCGCTTCGCATTCCTCATGATATTGCGCTGCTCTTTGCTGTGGTAGGCTCCGTAGTCGGTTTCCAGATCCTGATCATCCTGGGCGAACCTCTGGTAGACCTGATCGTCTTCTGGAGCGACCGGGCCGAAATCATCTGGCTGCGCCGCTTAGATGAGCGCCTGTTGACTCATAGCGACTTGCGGCAGCTTTTGGAAAACATTCTGGCCGCGCTTTGTGACCGTTTACGCTCCAACACCGGCTTCGTGGCGACTGTCCGCGAAGGTGAACTGCGCCTGGATGCCCAATTCGGTAACCGGGCGCGGGCTTTAGCCTGCCTTGAGAGCCTCGATGCAGCGCATCTGCTCGATCTACCACGGGGACGGGCCGGAATTGAACGCTTCGATGGCTTCTGGGTTATCCCTTTGCGGGGCGCCGATGAGGAAGGCGTTCTCGGCATGTTGGCCATAGCAACCCATGAGAGCGATTTGTCGGCGGAGGAATGCATCTATATGGCGCATCTAGGCGAGCGGGCAGGCACTGCTCTGGCCGACCGGCGCTTGCAACAGGGGCTAATCGGAGCTCTGCGCCAGATCGGCCCCGAGATCGAATCTTTGCAGCGCTTGCGGGTGAATATCCGCTACCCCGGCGCTCCTCCCCTGGATACTGCCGCCGAAGACCTTCTCAAGGAACCAGATCTGGTCAATTGGGTCAAAGATGCTTTGACTCATTACTGGGGTGGTCCTAAACTCACCGAAAGCCCCCTGTTGCGCTTGAGGATTGTGAGAGAAGCTTTGGAGCAAAACGATTATAATGCCGCTCGGGCCGTTAGGGCGGTGCTCACGATGGCCATCGACCATTTAAAACCGGAGGGCGAGCGCAGTCTAACCGCCAGCGAGTGGCTGTTGTACAACATTCTAGACTTAAGATTTATTCAAGGCTTGCGGGTGCGGGATATTGCACCCCGGTTGGCCATGAGCGAATCTGATCTTTATCGTAAACAACGTATTGCGCTTGATGAGCTTGCCAAAACTCTGACCGCTATGGAGAATGAGCAAAGTCACCGGTAGAGTGCTACCAAGATCATATTGGTTCAAGCGCTTGTATTAGATCCGAACCCATGTTATATTCATCTTTGAGGGAACCGAAGTAGACCTCACTCTAAGGCATTATGCCACGGCATTATGCCTTAGTTCATCATAAACCGGCGCCAACACTTCAAGGAAAAAATATGGAAACCATCCAACATCTGCTACAATCGACCCAACCCCTGAAATGGCTCTTCTATGGGGATAGTATTACCCACGGTGCGCTGCATACCTTCGGCCGGCGTGACTATACCGAGCTTTTCACCGAGCGCCTGCGCTTTGAATTGGGGCGCCCCATGGATGTGGTGATTAAAACGGCGATAAGCGGTCACACCACCCGCGAACTCCTCAGCAGTTTTGATTGGCGCGTCGCTCAGTTCAACCCCCATGTAGTTTTTATCATGGTTGGCATGAACGACTGCTCGAGTAATAAAGACCTGACATTGGCGGAATTCGAGTCCAATTTGAACCAATTGGGGGATAAGATCGAAGCGCTCGGCGGCCAGGTGATTATGCAGACCACCTGCCCAATCTTGCCGGGTACGGCTCCTGACCGTGAGCCTAACTTCCCCAGCTATATGGAGACTATCCGGCAGGTAGCGGCTCGGCGAGGGTTTCTGCTCATTGACCATACCAGATTTTGGCAAGAGCATCAAGATAAACATTTCTATTGGATGAGCGATGCGTTTCATCCCAACGAATTGGGCCACCTGGTCTTTGCCCATTTGCTATACCAGGCGCTGGATATATACGATCCCGGCAGCCACTCGTGTCGCTTCTATTTTCCCTAAAGAGGTTGGAGTCGAGTTCACCATAAGTGACCAAAGCTATGGTTTCCCATACCTCGCTTTCTCTAAAAGCGGAATTGGTCGGACAGTACCGTGATCTGGAAGTTAGATTAACTTCGTTGCTCAACCCGGCCGGTTTTAGCGCTGCTGCCAATATGCGCCTGGAGCGAATTGCCCATCTGCTAGAGTTGTTGGGGAATCCGCAACGGTCCTTCCTGGCTATCCAGGTGGGGGGGACTTCCGGTAAAGGCTCCACTGCTACTATTATTTCTGGCATACTCACCGCCGCCGGGTACAAAACAGGTCTTTTTCTCTCCCCGCATGTGCAAATCCTCAATGAGCTATTTCAGATCAACGGCCATATGGTGGCTACGCTGCACTTAGGCGAGATTTTGTCCGCCATCGAACCCGCCATTGCCCGGGTAGCCGAGGAGAATCCCTACGGTCGCCCCAGCTATTTTGAAACGCAGGTGGCCATGGCCTTCTGCTTATTCGAGCGCGCCCGGGTGGATGTGGCGGTTGTCGAAGTCGGACTGGGCGGCCGCACAGATGCCACCAATGTGCTGGATGCTGTGGTGGCGGTGATTACCGGTATTGGGCTGGACCATACCCAAATTCTGGGAGATACCATTGAGCTTATCGCCCATGAAAAAGCCGGCATCATTAAGCCTGGTCAGGCGGTAGTAAGCGGCGCTACCCAACCGTCCACCCGGCAGATTATCGCCGCGCGGTGTGCTGCCCAGGGCGCCACTTTGTGGCAGCTTGGATCAGCATTTTCCTATGCATCGGAAGGCACGGCCAACCTCACCGTCGATCTGCCTGGTCAGAGCTACGCTGGTCTCTCCGTAGCCATGGCCGGTCCCTTTCAGGAGAAGAATGGCGCCTGTGCCGTAGCTGCCATCTATGCCTTTGATCCCGCGATTTCCGCAACGGCAGTCCAGGAGGGCTTGCGTCACACCAGCCTTCCCGGCCGGTTTGAGATTGTGCAACATAACCCTACCGTTTTGCTCGACGGGGCGCATAATCCTGACAAAATGCAAGCTGCTGCCCAAGCGTTGGATCAGCTTTATGCAGGGCAGCGGCGTATCGTCGTTCTTTCTCTAAAATCGGATAAAGCCTATCGCGATGTTTTGCCCTACGTAATCGACGGAACACATTGGTTAATTCTGACTGCATTCAATCCCAGGGAATCCTGGCAACCGTTGCCACCGGAAACCCTCGCCCAAGCTGCCAGGGATATTGATCCCGAGCTTAATATAACCGTGATACCCGATCCTATGATTGCAATTACATATGCACTGGCGCAAGCTTCACCCGATGATCTTATCTGGATTACCGGCTCCTTATATTTTATCGGCAATGTGCGGGAAATCTGGTTTCCGGTTGAAGATCTGTTATCTGCAGCCGAGCTGCATGGCAAAGCATCACATCCGCCAGAATGCGCAAGACTTTAGAAAATCCTCACTTTCTTCAACCAAGTTGCATGCTCGCAAGGAGGCGATATGCCAAACCAAACGATACTCGTAACCGGCGCCAATGGTGAGATTGGACATGGACTGATCCAATATCTCGCCGAACAGGATGGCACCAAGATTGTAGCTCTGGATCTGCATCCTTTAGATGAGACCATCCAACGTAAGTGTCACCGGATGGTTATCGGCGATATTCTGGATAACGGTGTGCTGGAGACGCTCTTTTCTGCTCATGATTTTGATACTATTTTCCACCTGGCAGCGTTGCTTTCCACGCGCGCGGAGCGCCAACCTCCTCTGGCGCACCGCGTAAATGTAGATGGCACACTCAACTTGCTGGAGGTTGCTGTCACCCAATCCCGTTTACAAGGCCGGGAGATTAAGTTCATCTATCCCAGTTCAATTGCTGTATATGGTTTGCCCAATCTACACATCAAGCAGGATGCCGGCAAGATAAAAGAAAATGCCTGGACGGAGTCCCGTACCATGTACGGTATCAATAAGTTGTATTGCGAGCAACTGGGCCGGTATTACGCTAACTTCTACCGCCAGCTTGATGTTGAAGTAACAAAAGGACGGGTGGATTTTCGCTGCCTACGCTTCCCCGGACTTATCAGTGCCGACACATTGCCTACCGGCGGCACCAGCGATTATGCGCCTGAAATGTTACATCATGCCGCTCAGGACAAGCCTTATGCCTGCTTTGTGCGGGAAGATACGCGTATCCCTTTTATGGCTATGCCGGATGCCATTACCGCTTTACTCTCCCTGGATAGTGCAGCTAGAGAGAAACTTTCTAGCCATGTATATAATGTGGGCGCTTTTAATCCTTCGGCCGGCGAGATCTATGGCCGCATCCGCCGCGCCTTCCGGGATGCTGCGGTTACCTTCTCCCCCGATGCCAAACGCCAGGCGATCGTCGATAGCTGGCCTGGGGATGTGGACGATTCTGCTGCGCGCGCCGATTGGGGATGGCAGCCGGCTTATGATTTCGAGCGAGCTTTCGCCGAGTATCTGATTCCTGCGGTAACCAGGCGCTATGAATCACCATCAGGCAACTGAAACATTTCAATAGTTGCTAAATATAATTCTGGTCATGCTACAATTTCATTAACTTATTCAACCTTTATTGAGATTGAGGTATGCCTAGACATGAGTACGATCTTAATTGGATTGAAATCCGATGAGGTTTCCCCGGAATAGTTGCGGAAAATCTCCGCATTAGCGCCCGGTTCAGAAATCATCGTCACCGACGACCGGAATCGCATTGAGCAGACCTTGGATTGCGTCAAGATAGCTGCAGGTTGTCCCTATCGATCTGATAGTGACCAGCGCCTCCGGGGCTTCCACGCCGTCCCTATTAGCGAGCATATCATCGCCCTGTAGCTGGCCTATGGCTATTGGAGCGGGAATTCGATCCCCATATCAGGCGGGCCGCACGCCGTCAAAAAGCGCTCTCCCACTTCTCTATCGGCGATTGACATCCTGGCCGGCCTAATATTTTGGGGGTGTTATGCGTTATACAAGCCGGGGTATGGACGGCAGGGGGAGGCTGGTCTACAATCTACCCACTCAGGAAGTCCGTGACCTGCTGTATCGATCAAATGATTTTGTGGGTGTGCGCTGAGGCCTTGGGGCTGCTGAATGGAGGGAGCAAGTATGCATAGCTCACCGGGGCAATATTTCGAAGAGTACCTAGTCCAGATTCCTACAGGCTCGGTGACTCTTGAGGGAAATCTGGAAATCGGCCCGCCGGCCGCAGGCGTGGTTATATTCGCCCACGGCAGTGGGAGCAGCCGCTTTAGCCCGCGCAACCGTTTTGTGGCAAAGGTGCTCCGTGAAGCGGGGATGGCTATGCTTTTACTAGACCTGTTAACCCCCTCAGAGGAGGATGTAGATAAACGCACCAGCCATTTGCGCTTCGATATCGGTTTACTTGCGCGCCGCCTGGTCGGAGCTACAGATTGGTTGGTCCAACGGCCGGATACCCACCATCTCCCTATTGGGTACTTTGGGGCGAGTACTGGAGCCGCCGCCGCCCTCATCGCCGCCGCCCAACGTTCCGACCTCATCCGGGCTATAGTTTCCCGCGGCGGTCGCCCTGATTTGGCAGGGGCTGCCCTGGCTTACGTACAGGCTCCGACTTTGTTCATTGTTGGAGGTGAAGATACCGTTGTCCTCGACTTGAACCGGGAGGCGCTGGCTCAACTACCTGCTGTCAAAGCGCTGCAGATTGTCTCCCGCGCAAGCCACCTCTTTGAGGAGCCGGGGGCTCTGGAAGAGGTAGCCCGGTTGGCGGCGCAATGGTTTCGCCGTTACCTGGTCAACGCTTCTGCGCCCTCACCCTGACCCGTGGGACAATATATTTTCACATTACTGGGGTGGCTTTGGTGTGGCCGCGGGCGTCCCGGCGACCGGGGCAGGAGCAGGAGCAGGGGCAGGAATTGCGGTTCCGCCTACTTTGGGCGGCGTCCCCGTGGCAGGTGGGATAATCACCGGAGGCACTGGCAGTCCCACCGGCACAATTTGCGGTTTAAGTTCGGCCACGATCACAAAGTCGACTGCCTGGCCCGGAGGGGGTTGTTGGACCTGTTCTGGTGGCGCTGCTTCGGCTGGTCCGGCCCAATCTGCCAACCAACCAACCACCGCATCTGTAAACCAATGGGCCAGTGATGCAAATCCAGAGGCCGGTGTACGATGCTCCTTTATGCCGCTTGACCCGGTAATATCATTGACCACGATATCGTATCTCGCATCCGGCGCATTCCCGCCACTATTCAGATTCCGGATGGTAATCACGACGTGTCCCGGGTTAGGGGCGTCAAATACGATGCGGGAATCTTGTGCGCCTGGCAGATAGTTGTCATTGGGAGTCAGGGGTGTATCGTTATACGTGCCCTCTAGGAAGGTATCCACCTTTGAAGACAAGTTCAATGTCTTGATCTCGTACCGGTGGCCGCCGATGGCATCAAAGTAGACTATGTCCACATCCCCGCCTGGGTAGAAAGTATGGGTCTGGGGGCCACCAATGGCGATGGGCTGGGGATTCGTATCATCTGGCTCGTAGCGATCGGGATTGAAGGGCAACTCAGTGATAGACAAATCATATGTTTTATCAGGCCCGAAGCTGCCTTTATTCCGAATGGTGACCAGGGCTGCGCCGTCCTGGTTGGCTTTGAAGAGAACTCGCGATCCCTTTTCGCCCGGCTGGGCATCGTCGTTCTCGAAAACTATACCACCGACTTCTACCCTGGCGACTGTATCCACTCCTAGCGTGAGGTTCGTGGTGGTCACGTAATAATACCTGCCAGCTTTAACGCCAGTGGTCACTTTGTCTACGTCATTGTCCGGGTAGAAGTTGTGGTTTTGCAGTTCTCCCAGGCCAAAAGGTTTAGGAGTCGTGTCGTCTGGTTCATATTGGTCTGCCGGCCCGGCCTCCTCCACCGTCAGATTGTAGGTCTTATCCGCACCATATTGCCCGCGGTTTCGCACTGTCACAATCACTACAACGTCGAACCCGGTATCATTAATGAATCCAACGAAGGAACTAAGAGGTTCGGCGCCGCTGAGCCGGTCATCATTGACATAAATCTTGCCATTCACATTTACTTCCAAAACAGTATCTACACCGGGGAGCAACTGGGATGTGAACACCCGATACCTGCGTCCTTGCTTCGCCAGGAATTCCACCCGGTCTACATCCCCTTGCGGGAAGAAATTGTGTTGTTGCGGTACGCCCAGGAAAATATCTGGTATGGGGGTACCCGTATCCGGTTCGAATGCATCGCATAGGGTGCATGGCGTAGGGGAAGGAATCCTGGTCTGGGTAGGTGACAGCGTGGGCGCCAGGGTGGGTGTGGCGGTAGGCACGGTAGACGTTGGGATTGGCGTTCTGGTGGGAGTGGGCGTATTGGTGGGTGTGTTGGTAGGCGTGGCAGTCGGGATATATTCGGCTACTGTGACGATATAGCTATCATTTTCGCCGAACTGATCCCGGTTGGTAATGGTAAAAATGGCCACACCATCTGCCACAGCCGTGAAACGCACTTCTGACGAAAGATCTCCCTGTCTGAAGTCGTCGTTGAAAAGTACCGGCAAACTCGTTACTTGCCCGGTAAGTTGGGTGTCAACCCCCAAGGTCAGGGCAGAAGTCTTTACCAGATAGGAATGTCCGCTTTTCACTGGAAACTTGATCCGGTCCTGGTCGGCGAAGGGATAGAACGTATGGCTTTGGGTTTCACCGATGGCTATCGACTCAGGAAAGAAGTTGTCGGGCTCAAACTGGTCCCCCGGTTGGGGGGTGGGTGTTACGGTGGGCGGCACTGCCTGCACAAATTCCGCAACGGCAATATTATAGATCTTATCTATCCCGAATAGTCCCCGGTCACTAATGGTCACTACCGCCATTCCCGCGGCAAAGGCTTGAAAACTAAGGCCCGATGACAAAGAGCCGGGCGAGATATCATCATTAATGATCACCCGCTGATCGACGTTTACTGTTAATACGGTATCTACCCCCAGCGCCAGGGCCGAGGTAGTCAATGAGTACCAGCTACCGGCCTTCACCGGAAAGGTTATCCGGTCCACATCCCCCTCGGGAAAGAAAGAGCGGGTTTGCATATCGCCAAGGGCAATCGGCTTAGGCGTGTCGTCCGGTTCGTATATGTCTACCCCCCCCGTGCCGGGGGAAATCTCCACTGCCTGTAAGGTGTACCGGGCCAGGAAGAGGGGATCGAGTGCAGCATATTGGCCCCGGTTGGCTACCGTGATCAGGAGTTCCTGATCGCTGGTAGAGTTATTGATAATTTCTAATTGTGATCCCAGATCTCCGGGTGCCCGGTCGTCACTGGTATAGGTCTGTCCATTTATCTTTACGGTTAAGATGGTGTCCACACCCGGATCGATGATGTTGGTAGAGATGCGGTAACGCCGCCCCGCTTTTGCGATGAACACCGCCTTGTCAACATCAAATTCCGGATAAAACGTGTGGGTGTCGGGAGCCCCACCCACCGCAATCCGTTTAGGCGTAAAATCATCTATCTCAAAGATATCAGCTAAAATAATCGGCGTAGATGTTATCGTAGGGGTGATAGTAGCCGTGGGAGTGATAGTCGGTGATACTATCGGGGTAGCAAACCCAGCGATAGGTGTACCGGTGGGCAAGGGTTCCGGCGCCGAATTAACCGACTGTAATGTAACCCGGCTGAAGAGACCGCTGTTTTCCAGGTTCGTTACATAGGTGTTGACCAGAGAAACATCTGCTGCCCGTCCACGAATCTGAAGTACACGATCAGCTTGCGTCAAGGAGTTCACTTGCACACTCTCAGGGGCCAGGCCAAAGACAATTCTACTAATATTGCCCCAGTCCGCTCGCCTTTGTAACACAGCCATATAGGCCTGGTTTAGCACCTGGATGTTCTCCTGCAGCGCCAACAGCTCCTTTTGTAAATCCCCAATCTGTTGTACGGGGGCGTTAATTAATCTACGTTGTCGCGTTAACTCATCCAGATTCTTTTGCAGTTCGTCGGCTTGGCTGGATAAGATCATATGTCCCACGAATAATCCCATCACAAGCACGGTAGCCACAAGAGTAATGACCACCAACAGCGCCGTGGGAATAATGGGGGTAGGTTGCCGGTGATTTTCCGGCAATATATTTAAATTTATGATTTTAGGGCGCAATGAATCGGGCGGCATATAGTGCCTGGTCTCCCCTGGTTGGCTCCCTTCACACGATTTCGGGAGATATCTGAGATCATCTTACCATAATTTTGCGCTTCTGTCAGTATCTTTGGGCTGGCCTTGGGTTAAAAATAGGTAAAAATGGCCCTGAAATGCAAAAATTTAACCTGCAAAGCCCGTTTGCTTCACAATGAGAAACGGGTTACCGTGCCAAAACGCACGTTAGGGCTGTTTTCTCTTTTAATTACCAGCTATGGTATATTTACAGTAATAAATATTTCTGCCGGGGCGAATACCATGAGGATGAAAAGGTGTAACATCCGGCTGAAAAGAGGTTTATGGAAATATTAACCGAACCCGGTCTTCCCGCGCCGGATTTTAGCTTCATTGATCCTTACGGTCGGGAATACCGGCTCTCTGATTTTCAGGGTCGCCAGCGTGTGCTACTGGAATTCTTGCGTAGCTTTTTTGACCTTACTGCCGGCGGCGCCTCGCGCAGTTGCGCGACTATTATCAACAATTCAGGCAGGTGGAAACGACTATCATAGCCATCGCCCCCATAGGTTCGGAACAGGTAAAATCTTACTGGGAGGAGGCCGGCATTCCTTTTATTGGCAATCCCGACTACGCTCATACGATCGCCAAATTGTACCGGCAACAGGTCAAATTGCTAAAGATGGGTCGCATGCCCGCCATGGTCCTGATTGATAAGCACGGTATTATGCGCATGGCCCACTATAGCGACTCCATGTCTGACTATATTTCTGTAGAGGATCTATTGGTGCAGATTCGTCATCTAAATGACGAAAATGGTCTATGCTGACGCCAGCATTGGCCCTTCAACCTGATCTGTGCTAAAATCTGAGCAAGCTAGAAATTATTGATTACTTTTTGTTAGAAAGGAGTTCTGATGCACTGTCGAAAGTGCCATCAGACCGCCGCCTTCAATATGCGCCATCATAAGCTGGCGCTTTGCCAAGATCATTATTTGGAATGGTTTGTGGCCCAAACCCAGAAGACTATCGAGCGCTATAAGATGTTTGGCAGAGACGACAAAGTATTGGTAGCCGTCTCTGGCGGAAAAGATAGCCTGGCTCTTTGGGATGTACTCCTGCAGTTGGGATATCAGGCTGATGGTCTCTATATCGGCCAGGGGATAGATGGCGGCATCGGCTATTCCGATCTCTCACGGCAGAAAATTGATATCTTTATCGAGCAGCATACTGGCGTAAAATTGCACGTAGTCGATGTGGATCAGGTCTATGGTCAAACTATTCCCCAAGTGGCGGACCAGCACCGAGCCAGTAAACCTTGCTCAGCCTGTGGCCTGATAAAGCGCCATATTATGAATCGAGTAGCCCTAGAGGAAGGGTATACCTGCCTGACCACGGGGCATAATTTGGATGATGAGGCTGCCGTCCTATTTCTCAATACGTTGCGCTGGCAAACCCAATACCTCGCCCGCCAATCTCCCATCTTGGAGGCTACACATCCCGGTCTGGCGCGCAAGGCCAAGCCTTTCTGCCGCTTCTATGAGAGAGAAACTGCTGCATATGCCATCATGCGCGGCCTGGATTACTTGTATGCTGAATGTCCTTACGCGGTAGGTTCAACCACTATCACCTATAAGAATCTGCTCAATGAACTTGAAGATGCGCAACCAGGCGCCAAGCTGCACTTTTATCTGAGTTTTCTGAGCGCCCGGGACGCCGGATTTCTCGATGTTGTTACCGAGGATGTCGTCTTAAATAGTTGCGATAACTGTGGCCAGCCTACTACCTCTCCTGGTCTCTGCGCCTTTTGTCGTTTATGGCAAAACCGGTCTATAGGCAAAGATACCCACGTTATCCCAGTCTCTGTGTCTCTGGTTGGAACGCCGGTTATGCCTGTAGGAGAAGAAATATACTAATGGAAGACCAAGATACGCAACAAAATTATCTTAAATCCTTCGCGGCTGATTTTCGGGCGGGGTTTGTAGCTGTCATTGGACAACCCAATGTCGGTAAGTCAACCCTGATCAATGGGTATGTGGGCGAGAAAATCTCCATTGTTTCTCCTAAACCCCAGACCACTCGTCGCCAGGCTTTGGGCATTCTCACCAAGGATAATGTCCAGATTATCTTTGTCGATACCCCCGGGATTCACAAGCCTAAAACCGAACTAGGGAGATATATGGTGTCGGTGGCAACCCATGCCATTCCGGATGCTGATCTTGTCCTGTTTGTTGTAGATGTCTCCCGCCCTCCCAATGCCGAGGACCATCGTATCGCCGATGAGCTGAATCGCTGGCCTACTACACCTGTGATTCTGGTCTTGAACAAGGCGGACTTGCTGAAGCCGGAGGATGTTGAATCCCAAGTTCGGGCCTATATGGCTCTGGGCAATTTTGCCGATCCGCCCTTGGGACCGATTGAAACCTGGCCCCAGAGTGCCGCCTATGGCCATTGGATGCTGTGTTCGGCGACGCGGGGAGATAACCGGGATAAATTGCTGCACCAGATCGTTGCCTTGCTGCCCCAGAGCCCGCCGCTCTATGATCCTTCGGTTGTCACGGACCAGACTGAACGGCTTACGGCTGCCGAACTGATCCGGGAACAGGTGTTAAGATTTCTGGAGCAAGAAGTGCCCCATGCAGTGGATGTGGTCATCTCCGAATGGCAGGAGCGTAGCCCAACCCTCACCTATATCGACGCCGAAATTTTGGTGGAAAAACCTTCCCAGAAGGGGATTGTCATTGGGGCTAAGGCGGAAATGCTCAAGCGCATCGGTAGCGCTGCTCGGGTGGAAATTGAACAGATGTTGGAGCACAAGGTTTTTCTGGAATTGTATGTCCGGGTGCGTGAGAAATGGCGCCATGATCCGGCCGAGCTACGCCGGTTGGGGTATAATTCTGGCGAATTCTAATTGTGTCGAGCTAAACCCTTACTCCATATGCTTCTATGTGGGACCCGTCATCGCGGAAGCGCCCCTTACCCCTTAATGACGGCGTGTGGTACCAACTTGGCTACCTTACGGGCGATACCAGCGTTGTGGACAATCTGTACCACCCGATCCACATCCTTGTAGGCGATCGGCGCCTCTTCCGCCAATCCCGACATACTGCCGGCGCGCACAGAGATACCTTGTCGCTCCAACTCCGCTCTCAGCTCGCTGCCCTGCACTTCTCGCTTGGCTTGGGACCGGCTCATCACTCTGCCGGCGCCGTGGCAGGTACTGCCGAAAGTTTGAGCCATCGACCCCTCAGTGCCCACCAGGACATACGAAGCCGTACCCATGGAGCCTGGTACCATCACGGGCTGGCCAATTTTCCGGTAGACGGCAGGCAACACGGCTGATCCGGGCCCGAAAGCCCGGGTGGCGCCTTTGCGGTGTACGCACAGCTTTATCCGCTGGCCATCAATCTCGTGCTCTTCGATCTTAGCCATATTGTGAGCGATATCATAAACCAGCCACAGGTGCCTCTGCTTCACCTTTCCGGCCAATATTTCTTCAAACGCCTGGCGTATAGTATGGGCCATGATCTGGCGGTTCGCGAAGGCAAAATTGGCAGCACACGCCATAGCCGCCAGGTAATCCTGTCCCTCGGGCGAATCGAGGGGGGCGCAGACCAATTGGCGGTCGGGCAGCTTGATGCTATACCGATGTACCGCACTCTGGAAGCTTTTGACATAATCCGTACAGACCTGGTGGCCGAAACCTCGTGAGCCACTATGGATTAGCACAGCTACCTGGCCCTGGAAGAGACCCATTGCTTGCGCTGCCTCTGTATCATAGATCTCCACCACTTCATCTATCTCCAGGAAATGATTGCCTGATCCCAGGGTTCCCAGTTGATTGCGACCGCGCTCCTTGGCCTTGGCGCTCACTTTCTGCGGGTCGGCTCCCGGCATTGTCCCTCGCTCTTCCGTGCGTTCGATATCTTCCTCGGTGGCGTATCCCTGGGCTTTGGCCCAGCCTAAACCTTTGACCAGGACTTCATCCAACTCCTTCGTGGAGAGTCGGATTTCGCCCTTTCCCCCTGCGCCACTGGGTACACGTTGGTATAGCAGGGTAGCCAATGCGCTGATCTCTGCTCGTATCTCTTTTAAAGAAATAGCCGAGGCCAGCAACCGTACCCCACAATTGATATCGTACCCCACACCTCCTGGCGAAATAACCCCGCTCGGTAAGCGGGTAGCACATACACCTCCTATGGGAAAGCCGTACCCTTGATGAACATCCGGCATCACCAGGGCATATTGCACCAATCCCGGCAGAGTAGCCGTATTTATCAGTTGGTCCACCGATTGGTCTGCCAATGCCTCTTCCAGAATCTCCTCATCGGCGTAGATACGGGCTGCTACCCGCATGTCTCCCCGGTATTCTTTGGGAATCTCCCAAAGGTAATTATTAATCCGCTTGAAATCCGTCTTGTGTACCATACTACTTCCTCCTTGCGTCCGTGGCTACCCATCCCTGCCTTTCAGACATCGAAGATAATCGTAGTCTCTAGCCCCTCAGACGTTTCCATAATCCGCAGATTGTGAAAGGTGACGGCCTTGATGATCTTGCGGGTTGTCTCGCGGGTCTCTATAAGAGAAATATTTGTTGTGGGGCCGACCTCCACTGGATCGGGGATGGGAAAGAGGGAGAAGCGTACCCGTGCCCGCAGCCGGCAATCTGTTTCTTCCGAGGGGTCGTAAGGCGAGGTATAGAGCACACTTGCCTCCCGCCAGACTTCGCCAGTAGTATCAAAGCGGTATAGCAGTTCACTCAACCAATCTACCAGCAAACTCTCACCATCTGGGCTCTGTAACTCTATTCTCTCCGTCATCTCTGCAGAGTCTTTCCAAGCTGCACTGCTTGGGACGGGACCGAACATCAGCCATGCCATACCGGTGGCTGCGTTGGCAAATAGCTCTGCCAGGTAGCGCCCTTTGACCAGTAGACCTACATCCGCTGTGTGGGCAATTTCCTGGAATACCGGCGCCATGCTGCGGCGCCCCTGGAGCACATCCAGGTGGATCTGAGCAATCAGGTCTGCCAACCTGGTGTATTTTCGCTCTTCGCGCAGATATTCGATGAATTGCACCTCTATCTCTTGTCCATAAATATCGCGATTGAAGTCCAACAGGTAGACTTCGACCAGGCGTTCCCCGTTGTCGAAGGTAGGCCGGACCCCCACATTGGCGACCCCAGCATAGATCGAGTTTTCCAGCAAGGTTTTTACCACATATATGCCGTTTGGCGGCAAGCATTTCTCTGGGGCAAGCTGTAAATTGGCGGTGGGAAAACCCAAATCACGGCCCCGCCTGGCGCCTGTGATGATGGTGCCGCGGGCTGCGTAAGGCCGGCCCAGCAGGTAGGTTACCTCCGGCAAATTCCCCTGGCTAAGAGCTTCTCTGACCCGTGAGCTACGCACCGTTACACCACCTAGTTCTAATTCCGGTACCATGCCCACCGTGAATCCCATCGTTTCCCCAATTTTCCTGAGGGTCGGGATATCTCCCTGCCGCTTGTAACCCAGGGCAAAATCTGGCCCCACCCACAGTTCCCGCATCTGCAGGTGGTTCGTGAGCAAGGCGCAGAAGGCTTCGGCCGAGAGGCGTAATGTTTCGGGCGTAAAGGCGAAGACCACTACCGTATCAAGGCCGATTTCTGCCAGGGCTGCTAGCTTTTCTTCCAAGGTCATTAAGATGGGGAGATCTTTATCGGGGGTCAATACTTTCCGTGGGTGCGGATGTAATGTTACCATAACGGCCTGGCGATCGGCTCGCCTGGCCCTTTCAATCACCTTGTTGACAAGTTTCAGGTGACCGCGATGAAACCCATCGAAAGTCCCGATGGTAACAACACTATCCTGGGTGGCGTAATATTTCTGCAAACTGGTTACAACTTGCATAAGTGCAATCGCTTCCCAAAGATATCAATCAGGAAAATACTTTTCTAGGGTGCCACAATTCGCGTTGCAGATCAAATTCGAGCACTGCCAGGAAATCGCCGTCGGAGGTATAGGCCCGGCAGATCGTTGTCTGTATGGGTTTTTGCGCTGGGATAAATTGCCCATTGCGGATGCGCTCGCTGGTCTCGGCATCTGCCACCAACATATCCAGATGCAGTAATGCTTCATCGATAGGATGCAGAATCTGCTCAATATACCCGAACCGGAAACTCTCCACGACTACGGCTAAGGATTCAGCCTGGGAAAGCTCAAAACGACCACTGGCGAGCCTGGTTAAGCGCTGTAGATGGGCGCCACATCCCAGGGTTGCTCCGATGTCCCTGGCCAATGAGCGTATGTATGTGCCTTTGCTACAGCTTATTTCTACCGTCAGCACAGGGGGGTGGAAGTTGAGTACCTCGAGCCGCTCAATATGCACCTGCCGCGCTTTCCGTTCAATTTCCTTGCCCTGCCGGGCTAATTTATACAGCGGTATCCCTTTGACCTTAATAGCGGCGTACATCGGTGGAATTTGGTCAATCGTCCCTTGAAAGTGTTGCAATATGCTCTCGATGCCGGCGAGGTCTTCAGGAATCTCTCCCGTGCGAAATGCGGCTGCTTGCGGTTCGTTGCCGTAAGTTTTAGAGATGATCTCTCCGGTACTATCATCGGTATCTGTCGATATTCCCAGGAATATTTCCGCGCGGTATACTTTCTTGTTATCGGAGAGGAACTCCATAACCTTCGTTCCCATACCGATCCCCACTACTAGCACGCCGGTAGCATCTGGATCAAGTGTACCGGCGTGCCCTACCCGCTTTACTCCGGCGGCGCGCCGGATAGTGTTTACTACATCATGGGAAGTCATCCCTTGAGGTTTGTCAACATTGAGCAATCCATTGAGGGTTTCAACCGGTGGGAAATTCTGTGGCAAGGCTGAGAGGCCCCCGGTGCCAGGTGTTTCACCTGATTGCCGCAGGGCGCTTACAGGAAACCCCCGGACACAACTGGGACAGCCACGCATCTTGATCCTCCTCACCTCGTGAATCTTTAGCGCCCTATGCCATATTACCTTGGGGCGAGGGAGTATTATTTGCTACAATCCGCAATTCAGAGAGGACCCGAGGCACAATCGTTGCCATCTCTCCCTCTAAGGAACATCCCGCAGCCTGGGGATGGCCGCCGCCGCCCAGCCTGAAAGCCACCTTAGAGACATTATAGCCGGGACGCGACCGTAGGCTGACGTCGATGCGCCCTGGAGACCGTTCGGTAAACAGGGCAAACACGCTGGCTTCAGCCACACTGGTCAGAGTACGCAACACCCCGCTGCTTTCATCCTCACTAGCGCCGATGCTGCGGCGCATTGCCAGGTCACACTGCGCCCAGGCGATTTTCCCGTCCAACTGCAGAGTTTCCAGGATCTTAGTCCACAAGCGGATCGCAACCAGGCTCCGCCGCTGATCTATTTTTTCGGCGATGCCTGCCAATGGGGCGCCGTGTTGCACCAGCCGGGCGGCCAATTGTAACATCTGAGGTGTAGTGCTGGTGGTGCGAAAGCCCAGCGTATCGGTGAAGATGCCTGTCAAGAGACAGGTGGCAATCTCTGGGTTGATTTCCTCGTGCATGCCATCCAGCAGGTTACATACGATCTCGGCACATGCCCCGGCGCTGGTATCTACATAATTGATATTCCCGAACAGGGTATTAGTGGCATGGTGATCGATATTCGCTACCGGCCGGCTGGCGAATAGGGTTGCGTCATAATAAGAACTGATACGCTTTAAATCGCTGGAGTCCAAAACTACGATCAGGTCTTCATGTGTGACGCGGGATACCGCGGGGACTTTGGCCAGGAACTCCTGGCCGGGAAGAAAGTCGTAAATCGCCGGCACGCCATCGGGACTTACCAGAGTTGGATTTTTCCCCATTTTGCGCAGGGCCAGGCCCAAGCCCAACAGAGATCCTAAAGCATCTCCATCCGGGTCAATGTGGCAGATTAAGAAAGGGTTTTGGCTTCGACCCAGGGCGTGCAAAACAGCTTCGGCTAATGGCTTAGGCTTTATCTCGGAATTCATGCTTCTCTTTACTCCTCGGCTGATTCTTGGTCTGCTCCTGGGTCCTCCTCCAGCTTTTCAGCCCTCGCATCTTCCTCGGCATGCAGACTTTCCAATATTTCTAAGATACGCTGGGCGCTGGTGAAGGAATGGTCGTAGCGGAAATACAGTGTAGGGAGCAGTCGCATCTGGACCCTTTTAGCCAATTCCCGGCGCAGGAAAGGGGCAGCCGAATTCAAGGCGCGGAGAAACTCGTTCTCATCCAGTTCAGGATCCATATTGGTTACGTACAGCGTGGTGTTCCTTAAATCTGGACTGATCTTTACCTGTGTGACTGTCGCCAATGCCAGGCGCGGATCCGCCGCTTGAGATTGCAGGATTAGATTTATTTCCCGCAGTAGCAATTCATTAAACTGTTTCTGTCTGCGTGTGCTCATGGCATAGATTAGCTCTAAAATTTACACTCAGGAAGTGAGCCGCGCCTGGGATTGGCGCAGAAAACAAAGGACAGTGAGCAGTGCAAGTGGATCTGAAACACCACCCCGCTTCTACTCACTGTCTCCCTGCGCTGGATCTTATTTTATGCGCTCTTTGCGATAGAATTCCAGCGTATCACCCTGGACCATATCGTTTGCACCATCGATCATCAGGCCGCACTCGTAGCCGGTCGCCACTTCGCGTGCATCATCCTGGAAACGCTTGAGGGAACTCAAGCGCCCCTCGCCGATTTTCCGGCCGCCTCGTTTGACAATGGCTGATCCATTGCGATAAACGGTGCCCTCCGTAACAAAGACGCCTGCAATCTTGCCCCGCTTGGCAATTTCAAACACAGCTCGGATTTCGCCCTTACCGGTTTGTACCTCAGCAAATTCCGGCTTGACCTCACCCTTAACGATTTCCGCCATCTCCTCCAAAAGCTCATAGATAATGGAATAGCGGCGGATTGCCACATGGCGTGTCTCTGCTAATTCTCTGGCTATGCTATCTGCTTCCACATTGAAACCTACTACCATAGCATCGGATGCCACCGCCAGGTTCACATCGTTCTCGGAGATATTCCCAATTGCCTGGCGCAGAATCTTAATCCGGTGCTTCTCATCTCCCAACCGTTCCAGAGATGTTTGAATTGGTTGTAGCGAGCCCTGCACATCTGCTTTCAGAACAATATTGAATTCTTTAAGATCCGTACCTTCTAAAGCCGCGAACATCTCCTCCAAATTTTGCGGCCGGATCACAGTCGATACCGTCTGCCGCTGTTCTGCAGCCCGTCCTGCCGCCACCTGGCGCGCCGAACGCTCATCAGTGTAGACCTGGAAAACATCTCCAGCCTGGGGCACCTGGGGCAGGCCCAATACCACCACCGGTGTCGAAGGCAAGGCGCTTTTCAACCGTTTGCCCTGCTGGTCTTCCATCGCCCTGATCCGGCCAATAATCGGCCCGATGACCAAAGTGTCACCTAAGGATAATGTGCCATTTTGTATTAGCAGCGTTGCCAGTGCCCCTCGGCTTTTGTCCATACGCGACTCTATCACGGTGCCGGTTGCGAAGCGATCCGGGTTGGCACGCAAATTGGCATCTTCGGCTACTAGCAGAATGCCGGACAACAAATCTTCTATGCCCGCGTGGGTTCTGGCAGAAACAGCAACGAGCATCGTATCGCCGCCCCATTCCTCAATCAACAAGCCGCGGTCTGCCAACTGTTGCTTAACCCGATCCGGCTGGGCGTTCGCTTTATCTATCTTGTTCAAGGCGACGATAATTGGCACATGCGCAGCGCGGGCGTGATCCAGCGCCTCAATGGTTTGCGGCATGACGCCGTCATCTGCGGCAACTACCAGAATGGCTATATCGGTAACCTGCGCGCCTCGGGCGCGCATCGCCGTAAATGCAGCGTGGCCCGGTGTGTCGATAAAGGTAATCTTCTTTCCTTCCTTCTCAATCTGGTAAGCACCAATGTGTTGAGTGATCCCGCCTGCTTCTCCACTGGCCACATGGGTTTGGCGGAAGGCATCCAACAGGGATGTCTTCCCGTGGTCAACATGTCCCAACACTGTAACCACAGGGGGGCGCGGCTTCAAATTGCCTTCAGTTTCAGCCGCGATAAAACGTGCGGTTGCTGTAGCGGGTTCGGCCGGCGCCGCCGGCTCCTCTGGTATCTCTTCGTCGGCCGAGCGTGGTAGCCGGGGCTCAAATCCCAGGTCACTTAATACAATCGCTGCCGTATCGAAGTCCAATGGCTGGTTGATATTGGCCATAATCCCGTTTGCCATTAATTGTTTTATCAGGTCAATCGGGCTAATTTCCGCCAGAGTTGCCAGATCGCGAACGGTTACAACTTCCGGTACTTCAATCACTTTGCTTCTTGTGCCGGCAATTGTCGGGGAGGCTCCTGCTTTCGTCGGTTCTTTCGTAAGTGTTTTAACTGTTTCTTTTGCCATATCTGCCCCTTTCCCAATTTTGGGTTATACTTGTGTTTGGTAACACCCCTGGTCTCTAGGTTGTTACAGGCAAACACCAGGCACTCCCATCCTAAAAGTTAAATAGTGAAAATATATGATTTCTAAAATTAAATGCTCTACAACAATAGCTCATCAGACCAGTCAAAAGCCAAAATGAATAATGAAGGAATGCAAAAATAAGGAATGCGGCTGCCGGAAAGGCAAAAACAGGGATACGTCGAGGGTGACAGGATGGATTTAACCGGAGAAAGCAGGGGAAACGTCGAAGCTTAGACTAGACAGCTTAGACTGATATCATGCGACTCTCCCGTTACTTTCCGTTGCCAGTAGAATACGCTGCATCATTGTCACTTAAGCATCTTCACTTTCCGTTAAAGATGCATTTGCAAAAGAAGCTGGGCTCTGAAGATCTGGCAAGCTGCTCGCATATTCCTGCAACATCTCCCTTTGCGCTGGTATGATCTCCACTTGTAGCGCGTGCTCCAATGCCTTGCGATTCAAAGCTAACGCCCAACAAGCGCTTGATCGGCACAAGTAAGCGCCCCTGCCATTCCTTTTCCCTCTCTCGTCAATTTCAACGCTTCCTTCAGGCGTTCGCACCACCCGCACTAAATCGCGTTTATCTCGGACCCGGCGACAGGCGATGCATGACCGTTGCGGGATATGCTTTCGCCTGGTTGCCATTTTTTGCTCACTTTTCATCTTCAGTCAAATCAGGTTCGCCGATATCCGCCAGGCGCCCTACGTATACATCACCATCCCAATCTTCGCGGTGCCGGCTGCCCCCTTTGCGTTTCTTAGGAGCCGCACTTTCATCGCGGACATCTCGCCCTTTCTTGCCTTTTTTCTTCCCTTTGCCCAGCTCTTCTTCTGGAGTCAGCGCTAAATCTTTCAAAGGCGTCAACGGACGGAGGAGCTTAGGCCGGTCGTAAATTGGTACCGGGGCTGGAGCCGGTTCAGGTTCCGGTTGTTTTGCTATTTCAGCAACAACCATTGCCTCAGGTGCTGTCTGTGATGCCGTGATGGGTTCCGGCTCTACCACCACCGCGGTCGCCGGCTCAGGTTGCGCCACCTCTACCACGGCAGCTTCCGCCGCCACAGACTCGCTCTTGCTGGCAGCTTCGGCTTGCGCCAATAAGGCCCGCGCCCGCGCAACTTCAGCGTCCCGCTCAACCCGGGCAGCCATCTCCGCCATGCGCCGCTCGGCCTCGGCAATAGCCTCACTTTCGCTTTTGATATCGATGCGCCACCCGGTCAATTTGGCCGCCAGGCGGGCGTTCTGTCCTTCTTTGCCAATAGCCAGGGACAGTTGCCGGTCTGGTACAATCACAGACGCAGTTTTCCCTTCGCTGGCATCATGCAGGTCAACTCTAACCACGGTGGCCGGGCTTAGGGCGTTGGCGATGAAGCGCGGTGTATCGACACTCCATTCGACCACGTCAATTTTTTCACCGCTGAGCTCATTAACGATGCTCTGAATTCTAACGCCTCGCATACCTACGCAGGAACCTACCGGGTCGATTCCCTCCTGGCGGGCCCGGACGGCCACTTTGGAGCGCGATCCGGCTTCCCGGGCAATGGCCATAATCTCCACTGTGCCGTTGTAGATTTCCGGTACTTCCAGTTCCAGCAGGCGTTTTAACAAATCCCGGTGCGTGCGGGAAACCACAATCTGAGGCCCCCGGGCTGTCCGGTTAACCTCCATCACGAGCGCGCGGACCCGCTGGTTATAGCCATATCGTTCCGTGGGGATCTGTTCGCTGCGCGGCAAAAGGGCTTCCGTTTTTCCCAGGCTCAGGGAAACACCTTGTGGAGACACATTCTGGACTGTTCCGTTAATGATGTCCCCTTGCCGTTCGGCAAAGTTCTCATAAAGCTGATCGCGCTCTGCCTCGCGGATGCGTTGCATGATGACTTGCTTGGCGGTTTGGGCAGCAATCCGGCCGAAATCCCCCGGGGTGACTTCTACTACTACTGTATCACCGATATTTGCCTGGGGATTAATTACTCTGGATTTATCCAAAGTAATTTGCAACTGGTCATCATCGACCTTCTCCACCACTTCTTTCTCTGCCAGAAGGATAGCCTTACCTGTATTGGGATCCATTTGGGCCGTCACGTTTAGCAACGTCCCATGCGGCGACTTGCGATAGGCCGAAATCAGCGCCGCTTCGATAGCCTCAAGAACCACGTCTCGCGACAGGCCACGCTCTGTACATAATGAATTGATGGCCAGAATAAATTCGTTCTTCATAAAGGGACCTGGGCTCCCCCCCTTTTTTGGTGCAAACTAGAAATCGTTGTACAATAAGAAAAGTGGGATAAACTGCCCACTTTTCACTCTGCCTCATTGAATATGCTTACAGTATACCATGAAACCCATCGGAATGCAAGTGGTTTTTTGGCCTAAAACATCTATTAAATTCTCTTTTATTTAACTTGTTACTTTGGTGTAGAGGAGGTGCCTTTATGGCCGACATGGCAGATTCGGTAAAATTAGCCACATCACGAGCGGTGGAACACTCTCAACCTGTAAGTGGCTTGAAGTTTGATGGGCTCATGATTTTTGCCAATACCTGGTTTTTGGGGGGACTTTACCTGGATGGATGGGCGCACAATCATATCCCTACGTTAGAGACTTTTTTTACCCCCTGGCACGCGGTGTTTTATTCAGGCTTCTTTGTGACCATATGCGTCCTGGCGCTGCCACTATTCAGAAATCGCTCGCGCGGTCACCGGTGGTGGCAGGCTTTACCCGCCGGTTATGAGATATCGTTATTAGGCACGGTGATCTTCGCCTTGGGTGGCATTAGCGATATGATCTGGCACACTCTATTCGGTATTGAGGCCAATGTGGAAGCTGCGCTGAGTCCGACACATCTCATCCTGGCTTCGAGTGGCTTTCTGATCCTGACCGGCCCTTTACGGGCTGCCTGGCGGCGACCTTCTCCTCTGGCCGGACGGACCTGGATTTCCTGGCTGCCTATCCTGCTTTCCTTAACCTTTACCTGGTCTTTGCTGACATTTATGACCCAGTTTGCCCATCCTTTCGTCGATCTGTGGCCCGCAACCCGGACGTCCACACCATTTTACGGCCAGGCCCTCGGTATTGATAACATTTTGCTGCAAACAGCTCTACTCATGGGTTTTGTGCTGCTGGCAATCCGCCAGTGGCGTTTACCTGCGGGCAGTCTCACCCTGGTATTTACACTGAATGCCGCTCTTATGAGCACCCAACATGATCACTTCAACATGATTCTGGTGGCTGCTTTGGCCGGATTGGCGGCGGATATTCTCAATAGAAGCTTATATCCATCGCTAGACCGGCCCCTTGCCTTGCACATCTTTGCTTTCCTGGTGCCTGTTGTATTCTATCTTTTCTACTTCGTAGCCCTGCAATTTTTGACTCGTGGCATCACCTGGTCGATCCATCTATGGCTGGGCTCGGTCTTCATCGCCGGGGTGGTGGGGTTTTTTCTCAGTTACTTGCTTCTGCCGCCGCCGATGCCACCCGCATCAGATTCGACCATGTAAGTCTACGTTGCTACTTATCCATATCTCGCCTATAATGAAATTCTGTACGGATTTTGAACTAGCCAGAAATAGAGGTTGGGATGTCCATCCACGGTGGGCAGATCGTGGCGAAAGCTTTGAAGCGTGCTGGAGTAGAGGTGATCTTTACCCTTTCCGGTGGCCACATCATGCCCATCTACGATGGCTGCCTTGACGAAGGTATCCGCATCATCGATGTGCGCCATGAGCAGGCTGCCGTCCATGCGGCAGATGCCTGGGCCCGTTTAACGGGAAAGCCGGGAGTTGCGGTGCTGACCGCCGGTCCCGGGGTTACCGACGGCGTCACTGGTGTGGCGAATGCTTTTCGTGCGAATTCCCCTGTTTTGGTCATAGGCGGTCAGGGTCCCTTTGCCCAGGTAGGGCGCGGCTCTTTGCAAGAGATGGATCATGTTAGCCTCATGCGTCCTATCACGAAATGGTCCGGCGCCGGGCTTCAGACGGAGCGTCTGGCCGAGACTATCGAAACCGCCATGCGCTATATGTTCGCCGGCCGCTATGGTCCAGCTTTTCTAGAGATCCCGCTGGATATCTTGATGAATTACGCCGGTGAAAGCGAAGCTATCATCCCACCCTTTGATCTGCGCCGTCCTCCCTGTGGTACCTCTTCTGCTGCCACCCGCCAGGCCATGACTTTGCTGGCAGGCGCCGCGCGCCCTATCCTGATGGCCGGTGGTCAGGTCAAATGGTGTAATGCTTATACACCGCTGCAGCGCCTGGCAGAGCGTTTACACCTGCCGGTATTCACCAACGGTATGGGGCGGGGCGCTATGCCGCCCGATTCGCCCCAATTCTTTAGCCAGGCGCGCCGCACGGCATTCGACCGTACTGATCTGCTCATCCTGGCCGGGGGGGAGTTCGATTTCCGGCTGAATTTTGGTGCTGACCTGCCCGCTACAGCTCGAGTGATCCAGATAGATCCCGATCCCACCATCATCGGCTTAAATCGCAGCGTCGATCTGGGATTGGTTGGTGATATTGCCGTGATTCTCGAGCAGCTCGACCAGGCCCTCGCGGCCGAGCAGCCCCACTTGCGCTTTTCCGCCTGGCGCGATAGCCTGCGCGTTGAGGAAGAGAACCGGATGGCTAAACTCCTGGCCCGTGCCACCAGCCAGGATATACCTATCGACCCTGTCCGGTTGTGCTATGAGATTGCCGCTCTGATTGACCGGGATACCATCGTTATCGGTGACGGCGGGGATATAGTGTCCACGGCTGCCAAAGTTATCCCTGTACACCAGCCCGGCGCGTGGATGGATCCTGGCCCTTTGGGGTGTTTAGGCGTAGGCATGCCCTTTGCCCTGGCGGCTCAACTGGCCTTTCCCGAGCGCAAAATCCTCGTCATTTTTGGCGATGGCGCTTTTGGCTTGAATGGCTTTGAATTCGATACTGCCGTGCGCTTCAAGCTGCCTATTATGTCGGTAGTGGGGAACGACGCCGCCTGGGGTCAGATGCGGCGCCCTCAAATAGCCCTTTATGGGAAAGATCGAGCAGTGGCTACCAGCCTGGCGCCTACCCGCTATGACAAAGTGGTGGAGGCTCTAGGTGGGTGGGGCGCCTGTGTGGATCAACCTGACCAGATTGCTCCAGCTTTAGCAGCTATGACCCGCGCCGGTCTGCCGGCCTGTGTCAATGTCATGATCGCCCAGCTCCCTCCCGATGTCAGCCAGGGTAAATATTTCTAATAGCTGTTTCCAGGTTGGCAAGTTAGAAAGTTCGCGCGTTCCAATCTGCGAACTTCCTGCCCTGGGATGGACCAAACTTTTCAACCTTCTAACTTTTTAACTCATGCATACCTTCGACAATATCTGCATCATTCTGTACGAGCCGCAGGACATCGCCAATATTGGAGGTGTCCTGCGGGTGATGATGAATTTCGGTTTGTCGCACCTCCGGCTGGTACGCCCGGTACCACATGACTCTACGCTATTGGAGCATTTTGCCCATCGCAGCGCTGCATTAGTAGCTGGTATCCGCCACTATGAAACCCTGCTATCTGCTATCGCCGATACCTCTCTGGTGATTGGCACAACAGCCCGTGCACGCCGGGGATATCTCCCTCCCCAAACTCCGCGGGATTTGGTTCCTGCACTGCTGGCAGAGACCAAAGCGGGCCGGGTGGTCCTCCTCTTTGGCCGTGAAGATTTCGGATTGCCGGATGAAGCCCTGAGCTACTGTCACCGGTTGTTGACTATTCCCACTAATTCACTCTATTCTTCCTTAAACTTGGCCCAGGCAGTGGCTTTGGTATCCTATGAGCTTTGGATGGCGCAGCCGGCACAGGCAGATACTCCGGCAGGAGCTGTCCCACACCCTGTCCCAGCCCGTTTTCCCATAGGCGAGGTTGAGGCTGCAGTCCAACTTTGGTTTAACACTTTGCAATCGGCAAATTTTGTTACCGAAGATAATGCAGAGGTAATACATAAGCGGCTACGCCAGCTACTACTGCGTGCTAATCCGGATCACAAAGACCTGCGCCTGGTCCGGGCCCTGGCTTATTTGGTGCTGCGTTCAACCCGTCGCAGGCCTTAGCCGTTCATTTTCCTATCTTTCTCGCTTTTTGTTCAACCGATACCAGTAATTCTGTATAGTCATAAAGTTATTCAAGAAAGCGTTTGCGGAAATTCGACGATGGCACTAAGCAGGTCTTGGCTGTGCCAAACCAACGATAGCGCCGGTGGGCAATCCAGTTATAGACTGTATCACGGATTGGACGTGGCACGATCAGGAGCATGCGGAGAAGTGGCCAGTACCCTGACAGGTGTCTCGCAATATGCAAAGCAGCATCACTACGCCAGTACACCTGATCCTGTTCAATGAGAATGACGCTTTCAACCAGGTGCAGAGGCAGATCGTAATCGTGAAGTAATCGCTGACCAGCCGGTGATTGTATTGAGGCAAACTGAAAATGGGATCGGGGATCACGTTTCAAGATAAACTGCACTGTCCATGTACAGAGGTTACAGATGCCATCAAACAGGACAATTGCCGTCGACATCGTCTACCCCCTGACCTATATCAACCAGGCATCGATTCTTGAACGAAAATACACGCGGATGTTTTTGATCTGGCAGTAGCGGTGGGACTCACCCCTTTTTACTTGCCCCAGTGGATAGCCCTGCGCTTTCGGTCCCAAGAGTCGATTCGAGCGCTGCCTGGGCGGCTACTTGCTCGGCGCTCTGCTTGCTGTGCCCGGTGCCGCGGCCGAGGTTGCGCTCCCCGATCCATACTTCCACCGTGAACTCCTTGGCATGGTCGGGACCTTGTTCCGAGACTGTGCGGTATACTGGCGTGAGCTGCCAGGCACCCTGGGACTGCTCCTGCAACATACTCTTCGAATCCCGTTGCCCCTCGGTCCGCTGAATGCGGTCCAACTCTTGGATGGCATAGCGCAACCAGAATTCCCTGGCAACTTCCAATCCCTGGTCCAGGTAAAGCGCACCAATTACCGCCTCAAAGGTGGCGCACAAAATGGCGGGGCGGTTCCGCCCTCCGCCGATATCCTCGCCACGGCCCAGGTACAAGTATTCCCCCAGGTTTAACTGGCGGGCAATCCGGGCCAGAGCTTCCTGCCGCACTAGAGCAGCGCGTAAATTGGTGAGAGGCCCTTCGGCCAAATCACGGAATCGTTGGTAGAGATACTCTGCGGTCGTCAATGCCAGCACAGCATCACCCAGAAATTCAAGCCGTTCGTTATCGGGAGCACCCATATTGGTGGGCAATTCATTCAGGAAGGACCGGTGGGTCAGGGCCTCCTGCAGCAATTCAGGTTGTTTAAACCTGACGTCCAGGATTCTTTGAATGTCCGTGAGAGTGTGGGCCATGCCTCATACATTCCTATCCATTTTCAGCTTCCGGTTCATAAGCCTTAAACACCAGAGAGGTATTGTGGCCGCCGAAACCAAAGCTATTGGACAGTACCGTTCTCACCCTCATCTTTCTAGGTGAGTTGGGCACATAATCCAGGTCACAATCCGGGTCCGGATATTCGTAATTGATCGTTGGATGGATAATCCCCGTCAAGATGGTCATTACTGAGGCAATCGCCTCCACCGTTCCCGCTGCCCCGAGCAAATGCCCTACCATGCTTTTGGTGGAGCTAATCGGTACTTTGTAGGCATATTCTCCGAAAGCCCGCTTTAAGGCGACCGTTTCGCTTTTATCGTTGAGCTGTGTGGAAGTCCCATGGGCGTTAATATAATCGATCTCTTCTGGCGTTAGACCAGCTTTTCGCAGGGCCATCTGCATCGACCGCGTCGCCCCCTCCCCGTTTTCGGCGGGTGCGCTGATGTGGTAGGCATCCGCTGTGGATCCGTACCCAGTCAGCTCCGCGAAAATCGGTGCATTCCGCGCCTGCGCATGTTCCAACCGCTCCAATACCAGGATCGCTGCGCCTTCGCCGAAAACAAATCCATCCCGCTGGGCATCAAAGGGCCGGCTGGCATGTAGCGGATCATCATTCCGCGTCGACAAAGCTCCTGTGCGGTGGAAAGCAGCTACGCCAAAGGGTACAATCGCTGCCTCTGTGCCGCCGGCCAACATCACATCGGCATCCCCGCGCCGGATAATCTCCGATGCCTCCCCTAAGGTATGCCCAGAGGTGGCACAAGCTGACATAATGCAGAAGTTAGGACCTTTCAATCCGAAACTGATGGAGATTTGGCCTGAGGACATATCAGGTAACATCATTGCGCTGGTCAATGGGCTGACCCGCATTGGTCCCTTATCCAACATAGTGCGGATACCTTCCTCAATTGTCGAAAGCCCGCCGATACCCGTGCCAACTAACACCCCAATCCTGGTGGCATTTTCCGGGGTGACTTTAAGCCGTGATTGTTCCATCGCGCCTGTTGCGGCTGCCAGTGAATATTGAATGGCCAAATCAAGCCGCCGTGCATCGCGCCGCTCCATGTATTTTTCTGGGTCAAAATCTTTGATCTCACAGGCGATGCGGGTCAGAAATGGTGACGCATCGAAGCGTGTGATCGGGCCTGCGCCTGATTTCCCGGCCAGGAGATTAGACCATAAGGTCTCTACGTCATTTCCCAGGGGGCAAATGACTCCCATCCCAGTGATGACCACACGGACAGCGTGGGGATTTACTTGTGCCATGCAACCCTCCAGGGTAAAGATAGAATCAATTTTACCATAACTTGTTTGGATTACTCTATTATCTCCAGGCCGCTACCCGCTACCACCTCTCCGATGCGCCATGCCTGGCCGCCCTCCGCCACGATGGCATCTGCCAGCGCCGGAGCTTTTTCCGGAGCTACTGTGATCAGCAGCCCTCCTGAGGTCTGCGGATCGCACATGATCTGTAACCAGACCTGCGGCAGATCGAAAGTAAGGTGCAAATGAGCTTTAATATAATGGATATTCCGGCCGGTGCCACCCGGCACACAACCGGCTTCTACATAATGCCTGCTGGAGCTCAACGTGGGTATCTCGGATACCTTAAGCTTTAGCGCCACTCCCGATTTTTCGGCCATTTCCAATCCGTGTCCTAGCAGACCATATCCCGTGATATCTGTTCCGGCATGCACGCCTCCAGGCCCAATTCCCACCGTCTGAATTGCATGGGCTGCCCCCTTATTGAGCTGCAACATAACCTCAATCGCTTCGTTCAGATGCGCGGCTGTCGCGACCTGTTGCTTGGCGGCTGTGGTCAAAATCCCCGAACCCAGTGGTTTCGTCAAGATCAACACATCGCCAGGCCGGGCCCCGGCTTTAGTTAGAATCCGATCCGGGTGTACCATGCCAGTAACAGCCAGGCCATACTTGGGCTCCCGGTCGACGACTGTATGACCGCCACCGATCACGCCCCCGGCCTCTTTTACTTTGGCGGCCCCACCGGCAAAAATATCGCTTAGGATGCCGGGGTCAAGATCATCAGGGAATGCCGCAATATTCAGGGCCAGTAATACATCGCCACCCATGGCATACACATCGGACATGGAATTGGCGGCAGCCACCGCGCCGAACAAATAGGGATCATCCACCACCGGAGGGAAGAAATCCGTGGTGAAAATCATCGCCTGGTTCGGGTTTAGTTTATATACGGCAGCATCATCGCTGATCTCAAGCCCGATCATCAGGTTGGGATAATCTGCCTGCACAAAGGTCGATTGGAGCGGGCGCAGCACCTGCGCCAGGGCCTCAGGGCCCATTTTTGACGCTCAACCGGCACAGACAGCCAGGGATGTGAGCCGTATTTCTTCGCGAGTACGCATATTGTCTCCAGTTTTCTTTCCGGGTAAATCCCGTCCGGTCAGACCGGCGCTCCGGATTTTAGCCCACTGCCCGTCAGCGCCAGCAGGATTTGTGCCTCCAAGCCTAGTATGGCGCGGATTGCCGGTCTGGCAGCCATCACCACAGCTGAGGTGGGTTCAACGAATAACCCCTGCAGGGCCAGGGATTTTTGCGCTTCCAGAATAGCTTCCTCAGGCACACGGAGTATAGCACCACCTGTCTCCCGCGCCACCCTCAAAACCATACGGCTACGCATAGGTGCTGCAATCCGGATACCCTCGGCACGGGTCGGTTGGGGGCCAGGAGGCGGCAAAGGCGCCGCTGTTTCTTCACCTTCTTCAAAAGCCCGCACCATAGGGTCACAGGCGGCCGTCTGGACGCCAAAAATCCGTGGCAGCCGATCAATCAACCCAGCCTCGCGCAAAGCCAAAGCACCTTCATAAGCTCCCAGCAGCAAGCCCCCCTGACCCACAGGGCATACAATCGCATCGGGCATTTTCTTACCCATCTGTTCCCAAATTTCCCAGGCAAAAGTACGCAAGCCAACCATCATAAAGGGATGATGCACATGGCTGGCATAGCGCGCCCCGGCTGCCACTGCAGCATGAGCCGCCTCGGTTGTCATTTCCCGGGAGCCGGGGACCAATTCTAACGCTGCACCATATATCCGCACCTGGGCCAGTTTGGCTGGCGAGGCGCTGGCGGGCGCAAAAACCCGGGCTTTTAATCCACCCCGGGCGGCATAGGCGGCAAAGCTGGCGGCCGCATTCCCTGAAGAGTCTTCAACTGCCTGCTGGACCCCTTGGGCCGCCAATCCGCTCACCAGGGTAGTGAATCCCCTATCTTTAAAAGAGCCTGTAGGGGCCATAAACTCCAATTTGTAGAGCACAAGATCATCGGCAGGGCTATGGGAGATCAGCGGCGTTCCTCCTTCTCCCAAGCTGACGGGTTTGGTGCCGGTGGGCAAAGGCAGCAAATCCCGGTAGCGCCACAGAGAGAAGTCGTCCTGGCGGATTTTGCCCGGGTCAAAACGGGGGCCGCCTTTCAAAAGAAAATTCCCGAGGCAAGCTGGATCGGTGCAACGCCATAACTGGGTATCTACCGGATATGGGGTACCACAACAGTCACAGATAAAGTGTAGTTCTTCCACAGATATCATCCTGACGAATCTTACTAATTCTAAACACTTTGGTGAACCATTCGATGCGCCAACTTGATGCTTACGTCTCAGTTACCCAATTCAGCTACCCAATGGCCGCTCTTGCCGCCCTCTTTTTCCAGCAGCCGAATATTCTGGATTTGCATCTCGCGATCCACAGCTTTACACATATCATAGATGGTTAGGGCGGCCACACTGGCAGCCGTTAAAGCTTCCATCTCTACGCCAGTTTTGCCGGAAGTACGCACCGTAGTTCGAATCACTACGCGGTTATTGGCTGGATCCGGTTCGCAGATCACTGCCACGTGCGTAATCAGCAGAGGATGGCACATGGGAATCAATTCATGTGTGTGTTTGGCAGCCATAATCCCAGCGATTTGCGCGGTGACTAGCACATCTCCTTTGGGCATGCCACCGGATTGGATCAGGCTGAGGGTTTCTGGTTGCATCCGTACCTCGGCGGTCGCCACGGCGGTACGTTGTGTGTCAGGTTTCTCTCCAACATCTACCATCCGCGCGTGCCCGCTCTCATCTATATGGGAGAGTTTATGCTGTTGATCTGGATTGTGCATTAGAATCCCTTGCCTGTTTCAATCTGTGGTTCACTTAACACCCGCTGTTCCTCGCCGGAGGTAAAGCGCACGCGTAACAAACCCTTGATATCCTGCCAGGCCGTACTCACAATTCTAACGCGGGAATCCAAATCCTCGATCCATTCTACCGGTACTTCGTAAATTCGAAAGCCCCGCTGCTCTGCTCTGAGCAGCAATTCTGAATCAAAAAACCAGGCTTGATCGCGCACGCTAGGCACCAATTTCTGCACCGCCCGCCGCGAAAGCGCCTTGAAACCACATTGGGCATCTGAGAAATTTTTCTGCGGGAAAATCAGCTTAACGAGAAGATTGTAACAGCGGGAGATGATCTCGCGCTTCCACTGCCGCTTTATGCGTGACCCTGCCATCAACCTGGAGCCGGTAGCCACGTCGTAACCGCCATGGATCAAGCCCTCGATCATCGGCACGAAGGCTTTGAGATTTGTCGACAGGTCAACATCCATATAACTGACGATATCCGCCTTGCTGACTAACCACGCGGTACGTAAAGCCCGTCCCCGGCCTTTCTGTGTGAGGTGGATATAGGTTACGTCGGGATAGCGTTGGCTGAGATCTTTGGCAATTTCCAATGTGCGATCTTTGGAAGCATTATCGGCTACTACAATGCGCCAGGGATAGATACAATGCTCTTTTAGAAAAGACCGTAACGTTATGATACTGGGTTCAAGGTCCCGCTCTTCGTTGTAAACAGGAATCACCACATCAACGGTGGGGTTATCTGCCTGGGACAAGGGTATTTGCTCCTTCTGGGGTGCTAAAATCCCAAATGCCATTATAGCCATCTATGCTTGAATCGGCAAATTTTTAGTATCCGTATCTCTTTTCCTTGCTATCTGCTTGCCGTGAGCTCGTGCCGGTGGTAAAATCAACGACGATCATTATATTCTCGTAAAATATTAAACGAGATACGCACGTGCTAGTGGAGCAAGGGGGAATTAAAGCGTGTTCTGGCGTAGGAATAAAGAACAAAAGCAAGAAGATGATGCCAAGATCGAAGAGAGTTTGGTAAAAACCAAACGTGGTTTCTTTAACCGGATTGCCGGCCTCTTTACAGCCGGAGACATTACTCCGGCATTCTGGGATGAATTGGAAGAATTATTGATTTTTGCAGATGTCGGAGGTAATACCAGTGTAGATTTGGTGGAAAAGGTCCGCGAAGCTGCCGAAAAACAGGGTTTGAAAAAGACCATTGAAGTCGAAGCTCTGTTCAAACAGTATCTTGCTGCCTTGTTAAAGCGTAATACCCGCGCTTTCGCCGAAGGTCCCCGCATGCTTACCGTCATCCTGGTAGTAGGCGTCAACGGTTCGGGCAAAACAACCAGTATTGGCAAACTTGGCAAATGGTATAAGGATCAGGGGCGCAAGGTGGCTTTGGGGGCTGCCGATACCTTCCGTGCCGCTGCCATCGATCAGCTAAAAATCTGGGGTGAGCGCATCGACGTACCGGTATTTGCCTCGCAATCGGGTGCCGATCCTGGCGCCGTAGTCTATGACTCTATCCGGGCCTGTATTGCTCGTGAAATAGATACCTTAATCATCGACACTGCCGGCCGGTTACATACAAAATTCAACTTGATGCAAGAGGTAACCAAGCTGCGCAGTGTCGCCGCTAAGCAGGTACACCGGGCGCCTCATGAAACACTTTTGGTGTTGGATGCTACGACCGGTCAGAATGGCCTGACACAAGCTAAGGTGTTTAAGGAAGCCGTCGAGATTACCGGCTTGATTCTAACCAAGCTCGATGGTACATCCAAAGGCGGTATCGTTTTCTCCATCAGCCAGGAGTTGAATCTGCCGATCTATTTTGTTGGCACAGGAGAAGACATCACTGACTTCGCCGCCTTTGATCCAGATGTGTTTGTAGAAGGGTTGTTTAAGCGCGAAACCCAGGGGGTATGACGCGTAATTCCCCAAATGGGTGGGGTGATAAAACGCCCCTTGGCAAATTGTAGGCTTGTGACCGCGTCTTCTCAGGGCAGCCCTACCGCGTCCCTCACTCTCAGCATCACATCCTGGGCGATCACGCTAGCCCGTTTCCTGCCCTCAGCCAACACGTCCCATACGTAATCCGGGTCGGCGGCAAACCTGGCGCGCCGTTCCCGATGTTCCGCTAAGCCTGTAATAAGGCTGGCCGCAAATATCTTTTTGCAGTCCACACACCCGATAGCGGCGGTCTTACAATCATGTTCGATTCGGATCACCTGGTCCGCCGGGGTGTAGATCTGGTGTAAGTGGTAGACGTTACATACTTCCGGCCTGCCGGGAATGTGCCGGTGTGTGCGCTGCGGATCGGTGACCATCGTCATTACGCGGCGGCGGATCTCTTCGGGTGTCGCCGCCAACTCGATATGATTATCCAGCGATTTACTCATCTTATTTACGCTATCCAGCCCCATTACCCGTGGCGTCTCGGTCAATTTGGCTTCCGGCTCAACGAGCACCTCGCCCCACCGGTTATTGAAGCGCCGCACGACTTCTCGGGTAAATTCAATATGCGGCACCTGATCCTCACCCACCGGCACGTATTGCGCCAGGTATAACGTAATATCTGCTGCCTGCAGAACAGGGTATCCTAAAAGGCCGTAGTTTACGTTCTCCGGATTCTGCCGCACCTTCTCCTTGAAGGTTGGCAGATCTTCCAACCGGCCGAAGGGCGTCACCATAGATAAGATTACGTGTAGTTCGTTAACTTCCGGTACCTGGGATTGGACGAAGAGAATCGTTTTCTGCGGGTCCAATCCGGCGGCTAACCAATCGAGCACCATCTCATAGGTATTCGCCCGCAGATGGCTGGTATCCGTTTCGGTGGTTAGCGCATGGAGATCGACCACACAATAAATGCATTCGTATCCTTCATTCTGTAGCGCTACCCAATTCTGCAGCGCTCCCAGGTAGTTGCCCAGATGCAGGCGTCCGGTCGGCCGCATACCACTGAAAATTCGCCCTTTGCTGGTCATGGATTCCCTTTCGTGACGATATATGCGGCGCGATTATAGCCGGAGGAGCCTGGCGGGTCAAATCTCTTCTTACCTTTATCTGAACTTTAGACAATATGAACCCAGGCCCGGCGATCGCCGGACCGAGTTAAGCACCTTAAGAATCGAGTTTCAGGCTGTCTTACGGCGCTTGCCTGGGGGTTTTTTGCCCTTTTTCACCACCGGATAGCGCTGCGGTCGCGTTCTAGG
>SHYO01000173.1 GCA_009692745.1 Chloroflexota bacterium | reverse complement strand
GCAGTGGCGCTACGATTGGCCGGTGCAGAAGGGCCCGCATACCTTCACCGTGCGCGCCACCGATAATACCGGCGCGCTGCAGATTGAGGAGGCCAAACAACCGGAGCCTGAAGGTGCCACTGGATATTATACCGCTCGGGTGACGATCTAAACTTCGAAATGTATTTTATTGTTGGGGGTTAGCAGCAGCATAGAAAAAACAGTCGCTGGCGAAAAGCCGGGAATCAATTCCTGCTGACCCGCCAGCGACAAGTCGATACGGACTTTACTTGATGCCTTAAACCTCTGGAATGACGAGCTCTTGCCCGGGATAGATCAGATTAGGATTTGAGATCTTGTCCGTATTTGCCTCGAAAATCTTGGGCCAGAGGCTGGCATGCCCGTAGTGTTGATAGGCAATACCACTCAGGGTGTCGCCTGGAACCACAACGTGGATCTTGGGTGCGGCGGCTTTCACTTCGGCTACCTGTTGCACCTCGGCCGCGGGCGCTGGTGTTGCCGGCGGGGTTGTGGCTACTGGTGTTTCCGCAACCTGAGAAGGGGTAGCCCGAACACCAGCTAATAGATCTTCGGATATCGACCAGGTTGGGAGCGCCGCGGCGGCCGTGGTTTCAGTGGTACTGGTGGCTGCAGTGGTGGCTTCGCTAGTTGCCTTTTCACTTTCTGCCCAGGCCTGCTGGGCGGTTTCCATCCTCTGGGCCTCGGCTAGGTCCGTTGCAGCCTGAGCCGAGTCGGTTATGTTCGTCTCCGCCGCAGCTTCAGCCACGTGTCCTTCCGGTTTTTCCTCGCTCTTATGGGTGCCAGGAAGAGGGGTATTCAGCGCATCCTTAATACGCTCAAAGATGTTTTTATCTTCTTCTATTTTGGCCATGGATATATTCCTTTCTAATTATTCGATAAATCTAAAGCCGCTCAATTCTGCTGCATACCAATGGTGCTGGTGACTTGTATTACATTTTCTTTCCGGGCATCAGGGTGCGAATCAGCCAGAGCAGGATCATTGCGCCGATAACCGCGGTAATCAGGCTGCCGATAATCCCACCGTCGCCGCTTACACCCAAGAGACCAAGAATCCACCCGCCGACGATACCTCCTACGATACCCAAGACGATATCTCCCACCAAACCATAAGGTCCAGGTGTGCCCATAATGCGACTGGCAAGGTAGCCCGCGACTGCGCCGATGACCAACCATACGATCAACGTCCAAATTGGCATAGGTATCCTCCTGAAGAAATGATGAAAAACAATTAAGATCACACATTCATATTGTATTCGATTTTTATTACAATGAACATTAAGCAAGCTGGATTTATTTGGGTTTCATTAAAATCCTACCTGTGATGGTGGTCATAAGGAGGCAGAGGCGACCGGGACGGTCGCGCTCCCAGGGATTAGCCTGCCAGGTCGCGCAGCCGGGCTGCAATTGCATCCCCTAGCTGCTGCGTGGAAGCTGAGCCGCCCAGGTCGGGCGGCAAAAGACGGCCCTCGCCTGTCACAGCGCTTATGGCAGCAACTATCAAGTTCGCAGCCCTGGTCTCGCCCAGGAAATCGAGCATCAGGGCGCCGCTCCAGATCATGCCGATCGGATTGGCGATTCCCTGGCCAAAGATATCGGGAGCCGAGCCATGCACCGGCTCAAACATCGACGGGTAGTGGCGCTCCGGGTTGAGGTTCGCGCTGGGTGCCAGGCCTAAACTGCCACAGATAGCGCCGCCCAGGTCGGTGAGGATATCGGCAAAGAGGTTCGACGCCACCACCACATCCAGCGATTCGGGCTTTAACACGAAACGGGCTGCCATAGCGTCTACCAGCACCCGTTCCGTGGTTATGTCCGGATATTCCTTACCGACCTCCGCGAATATCTCGTCCCAAAATGTCAGAGTATGTTGTTGGGCGTTGGACTTGGTGACGTTCGCCAGGCGCTTGCGGGGACGGCTGCGGGCCAGCTTGAAGGCGTAACGGATGATACGCTCGACGCCGACCCGGCTGAAGATGGAGGTCTCCACCGCTACCTCAATGGGTAGGCCGCGGTGGGCGCGCCCACCGGCGCCGGCATATTCCCCTTCGGTATTTTCGCGCACCACAATAAAGTCGATGTCGCCCACTTTTTTGTTGCGCAGCGCGCCAGGTATGCCGGGCAAGAGCAGGCTGGGCCGGATGTTGGCATATTGTTCGAACCCCTGGCAGATGGGCAAGCGCAAGCCACGGAGGGAGATGTGATCGGGCACATTGGGAAAGCCCACCGCGCCAAAATAGATAGCATCGAAGGATTGCAGGGTCTTCAAGCCGCCGGCGGGCATCATTTCCCCCTTTTGTAGGTAGTATTCACAACCCCAGGGGAAGAAATCGTAGTGTAACCGGAAGCTGCCGCTAACCTCCGCGGCCGTATTTAAGACTTTCAGACCTTCCGGGCAAACTTCCTGGCCGATGCCATCGCCGGGTATGACCGCAATGTGGTACTCTTGCATTGGAGCTTCTCCTTATGTAGAAATGTGATTGTGCTGGGAAGTAACTCGCCGCGACTTTCGCTGCTGCCTATTATACAACCCAATTTGTCTATTAGCACGGTTTGCATAAGATTTATCCCACATCATGCTTCCTTTCAGGAATATTTCAGGAGGTCGGGAATGGCAGGTTTAGAAGACCAGAACTTGAACCAGAATCTGGGGCCGGCGCTGCAGTGGCGTTGTATCGGGCCCTTCCGTGGCGGGCGGGTGGTGGCTGTGGCCGGAGATCCCACCAATCCGGCGGTATTCTATTTCGGGGCCTGCGCCGGGGGGGTCTGGAAAACAGAAGACGCCGGTATGTATTGGCAGAATGTCTCCGATGGGTATTTCAAAACCTCTGCCGTGGGAGCGCTGGCGGTCTCCCCGTCCGATCCCCAGGTGATCTATGCCGGTACCGGCGAAACCACGATCCGCATCGATGTTTCTCACGGTGATGGCGTATATCGCTCCACCGATGGCGGCGCCACCTGGGTCCACGCCGGACTGGAGGATACCCGGCATATCGCTAAGATCAGGATCCATCCGCAAAATCCCGATCTGGTGTACGTGGCGGCGTTGGGCCATGCTTTTGGCCCTAACCAGCAACGAGGGGTATTTCGCTCCCATAACGGTGGCAAGACCTGGGAGCAGGTGCTCTACCGCAGTGAGAAGGCCGGCGCTATCGACCTGACGATGGATGCAAACCCCCGCATTCTCTATGCCGCTACCTGGGAAGCGCGGCGCAGCTTCTCGAATATTACCAGTGGCGGTCTGGACAGCGCTATTTACAAGTCGATGGATGGCGGCGATAGCTGGACTGACATCACCAGAAATCCCGGACTACCGCAGGGCATCCTGGGCAAAATCGGCCTGGCGGCCTCCCCGGCGCAACCCGGACGAATTTGGGCTTTGATTGAGGCAAAAGAGGGCGGTCTCTACCGCTCTGATGACGGCGGGAAAAATTGGGAACGGGTCAGCGACAATTACGATCTGATCTCGCGCGCCTGGTATTTCACGCATATCGTGGCAGATCCCCAGGATGGGAACACGGTTTATATCATGAACCTGGCATTTTGGAAATCCATCGACGGCGGGCGCAATTTTACCCAAATGCCGACACCCCACGGGGATAATCATGACCTATGGATCGATCCGCACCATCCCAGGTGGATGATTGAAGGCCACGACGGCGGCGCCTGTGTTTCGCTGAACGGCGGCGAGAGTTGGTCTTCAATCTATAACCAGCCTACGGCTCAGTTTTATCGCATGGATATCTCACGTGAAATTCCCTACCGGGTCTACGGCACGCAACAGGATAATACCAGTATTGGAGTTCCCAGCCGAAGCGAAACGGGGGCGATTACCTGGGGAGATTGCCGGGTGGCGGGCACCGGTGAGAGCGGGTATATTGCCGTTGATCCGCGGGACCCGAACATTGTCTTTATCGGGGCGGTAGGCAGCTCGCCCGGCGGCGGCGACGCGCTGCAGCGTTACGATCATACCACCCGGCAGCTCCGGCTGGTATCGATTTGGCCGGAATGGATGTCCGGTTGGGGGGCTAAGGATATGAAATACCGCTTCCCCTGGACATACCCGATTCTCTTCTCGCCGCACGACCCTCGGGTGCTGTACGCGGCTGGGAACATGATCTTTCGCTCCACAGACCATGGCAATAGTTGGGAAAGCATCAGTCCGGATCTGACGCGCGCCGACCCGGCGACGTTGGAACCCTCCGGTGGACCGGTGAATAAAGATGCGGTGGGGGCGGAAGTATATGGTACGATCTTTGCTTTTGTGGAATCTCCCCACGAGGCGGGGGTCTTCTGGGCTGGTTCAGATGATGGCTTGATCCACCTCTCGAAAGATGGGGGGCGAAACTGGGCAAATGTTACACCCCAGGATTTGCCGGAATTCACCATGATTAGCACGATCGAGGTCTCGCCCTACGATCCTGCCACGGCCTATGTTGCTGCCATCCGCCATAAACACGATGACTACCGGCCTTATGTCTACCGGACGAACAATTACGGCCAAAGCTGGCTGAAGATTACCGGCGGTTTTTCCGAGCATGACTTCGTGCGGGTGGTGCGCGAAGATCCGAGCCGACCAGGTTTGTTATATGCCGGTACGGAAACTGGCCTGTATGTTTCTTTCAACGCGGGGGCTGCCTGGCAGCCTCTTCAACTAAATTTACCGGTGACCCCGATTTATGATCTGAAAATCAAAGACACCGACCTGGTAGCTGCCACCCACGGCCGGTCTTTTTGGATATTGGACGATCTGACTCCTTTGCACCGGATGAGCGCTGAAATCACCCAGGCAGAGGCTTACCTGTTTCCGCCCCGTCCCGCGTATCGCACGCCTCCTGACCCCTTCGCGACTGCACCGGAAGGTATCAGCGGGAAGTTTTATGCGCCCACGTTTGGGGCGGCAGCGGCTTTCACCGAGCGCAAGAGTCCTGATAACGTCGCGATACGCACCTATCTGGATGCGGGGGCCAATCCGCCTGCCGGCGCCACGCTCGATTACTATTTGAAAATTAAGCCTACGGCGAAGATTAGCCTGGAAGTGCTGGACGCTGCGGGCAATGTTATCCGCCAGTTCTTTAGTAGGGAGGAAGGTGATGGGCAGAAGGGAAAATCTGACGAGAAACCTGGTGCACCAACGGTGATTTATGTGCCCGCAGAAGCCGGGCTGAATCGTTTTGTGTGGGATATGCGCTATGCGGACGCTATCAAGATCCAACGCAAAGATCAGCCGGATACCGTCAAAGGCCCTATTGCGCTACCGGGCACATATCAAGTGCGCCTGACCGCCGGAGAGATGTCTTTTATCCAGCCTTTCGAGATACGCAAATTTTCCTATATTCCGGCCGGTGAGAGTGAGCTACAGGCCCAATTTGATCTCATGATCAAGATCCGGGATAAGGTTTCGGAAACCCATGCTGCCATTAACCGGATTTTGAGCATTGAGCAGCAGCTTGACGACTGGGTGAAGAAAACCGCTGGACTGGCGAGATCCGAAGAATTGGCTCAGGGCGCTGGGTCTTTGAAAGAGAAGCTCAGATCTTTAGGAGAGGCCCTCGTGGTGCCTGCAGTGAAATCACCTTGGGATGTCTACAACTATGGCACCCGGCTGGCGGCCCGGCTGGTTGCCCTGGCCCCGGTGGTGTATATGGGAGATGGGGCGCCGACCCAACAGGCTTATGAGGTGTTCGACACCCTCACCGGTAAAATTGATACCCAGTTGCAGCAGTTGCAAGTGGTGATCGAAACCGACCTGGCTGCATTTAACCTGTTAGTCAGGGATGGTGGTTTTGCGGCGGTGATACTGTCCCAGGCGGACAGTTAGCAGTGGGCTGGCAGCCGGGAGAGGCTTGTTGGAGCCAGGGCTAATTATACCGTGATCATGGCCTTGATCACATGAGATTCGGGCAGCAGCCAGCGGGGAAATTGGGTTATTACTTCATCGAACGGCGCCCGGTGCGTAATCCAGGCGCCGGTATCGATTTTTCCGGCCGTAATCAGGTTGATCACCGTTTGATAATCCGCGGCGGTGGAGTTGCGGCTGGCGTAGAGAGTAAGTTCCCGCCGGTGGAATTCCGGGTCCGGAAAAGTGACGGCGCCGGGGTGATGGCCCACGAAGACCAACCTGCCGCCGTGCGCTACAAAGGGCAGGCTGGAATTCATCGATGCCGGATTGCCGGTGGCATCGAAAACTGCTGTAGGCAGATCGCCGCCGGTGATCTCTTGCACCGTCGCGAAGGCTGCCGGCCCGGCCGGTACGGCGAATTCAACATGCAAATGCTCGCGACAGAAAGCTAGCCGGTAGGCGTCAATGTCCATGGCGATGATCCGGGCGCCTGCCGTCTGGGCAAACTGGATGACGGTCAGGCCGATGGGACCGGCGCCGATGACCAACACGAACTCCCCTGGAGTAAGTTGTGGTCGAGATACCGCGTGGGCGCCTATGGTCAAAGTTTCGACCAGCGCGAGTTGGTCAAAGGAGAGATGCGCGGCAGGGTGCAGCTTGGCGATGGGTACCGTGAGATAGGGGCGCATACCGCCGTCAATATGCACCCCGTAGTATTGCAGTGCGGTGCAGCAATTGGTTTTCCCCTGGCGGCAGGCAATGCAGTGGCCGCAAGAGAGGTACGCCTCGAAGGCACACCGCTCTCCCACCGCCACCTGAAGCGCAGTACCCGGCGCCGGGGACTCGGGCGCCGGGTTTATGGATACCACCTCTACACCCAACTCGTGGCCCAGAATGCGGGGATAGGTAAAAAAGGTCTGGTTGCCACGGAAGGCATGCAGATCGGTGCCACATACTCCTACCCGATGGACGCGGACGAGGGCGTAACCGGGAGGTGGCGCGCCGGGTTTTGGAGCTTCGGTAAGAATGAGATGTTCGGGTTCGGTCAGAACAAGCGTTTGCATAAGATCCCTTTCTCATGGCTTCTCAAATGCCTGGCAGGGATTGTATCGATTTTCAGCCAGGCGCGCAACAGATACCACGAATACCATTCTAGCGGTCTTTTTATACAAACCAGGTCGTGCCGGGGTATTGGTGCTGCCGGGCTACCGTTTCATCCAGGTCCAGCCCAATACCGGGCCGGTCCGTGAGGGTAATGTAGCCATTCTGGATAATATCTTCTTTGCTGGTGATAATGGTGGACCAGAAATCGCGGTGCAGCCAGTGGAATTCCATCACCAGGAAATTGGGGATGGTGGCGCAGACGTGGGCCGAGGCCATAGTGCCGATGGGTGAGGCTACATTGTGCGGCGCAAAGGGAATATAGTAGATCTCGGCCAGGTTGGCGATCTTACGGCACTCTGACAGGCCGCCGCACTTGGGAATATCGGGCATAATCACATCGACAGCCTGCTGCACGATCAGATCGCGGAAGCCGTGGCGCAGGTAGAGATTTTCACCGGCGCAAATCGGGGTTGAGGTGGCCCGCTTGACTTCGCGCATGGCGGCCACGTTCTCCGGCGGAACAGGCTCTTCCAGCCATAGGAGGTGGAAGCGCTCCAGCTCCTTGGCCAGGCGGATGGCGCTGGGCACATCCAGCCGGGTATGCACATCGGCCGCCACGGCCACATCCGGCCCGGCGGCCGTGGTCACCATCTCCACCAGCTTGACCATGCGCTCGTGCTCCCACTGATCCGCCGTATAGTTGAAGGGATCTTTCACCAGGCCAGCGCCGCGCGTGCGATTACCGGAATAGGCCCCAATGTCCAGGTCGATCTTGAAGGCGGTAAAGCCTCGTTCCAGCACATAATCCACTACGCGCTGAATCTCGCCGAAATCCATGTTCGGCTCCACCTGGCAATCGGCATAGATGCGAATCTTGTCGCGGAACTTCCCGCCCATCAGCTCATAGATGGGCACACCCAGGGCTTTGCCTTTCAAATCCCACAGGGCGATCTCAATCCCCGTCAGCGCGGTGATCAGCGCGCCGGCAAAGCCACCATCGAAGACGTGGCGGCGGCGTAGCTCTTCGAAGATAGCGTCGATCTGCATCGGGTCGCGCCCGATCAATTCGGGTCGCAGCTCGTAGATGATGGCGATAGCCTGCACCCCGCCGTGGACGCACTCCCCCAGGCCGGTGATGCCAGCATCGGTCTCCACCTTAACCCACAGGTGCATGCCGTGACCGGCGGTGGCGGCGGTTTTGATAGCGGTGATTTTCATTAGGTGCCTGCCTTTGCGGTTATGGATCCCAGATTTTGAGGCTGGTCTGCCGGTCCTCGCTCATCTTTTCAGACCCGTTTTCCGGTTCTATCAGGTTTTGCCGTCTCACCCGCATCGTACCACAAGATGGTTATATTTGCACGTGGAATAAACCTATGGTCCTTGCATGCCAGAGCATTCCGGCTATGATATGGTGGTGGGGTAAATCCCTTTAATGGGAGATAAATATAGCTATGGCTCTTCTGCTTTGCGGGCATCAACGCTCAGGGACCTCGCTTCTACGCCTGTTGTGCAATGGCCATCCAGAGATCACGATCACCAGAGAATTCGGGAACTTCATGGACCTGGGGACAGCTTTCCCCCAACACGCCCGATCTGCGTTGCAACATTGGTGGCATTCGCCGTTTCGCCCGTCGTGGCATAACGACCAGAGACGAGGTGTGATCAATATGCCCCTGAATTTGTGGTTTGTGCTGCGATATCTCCAGCAGCTTTCGTTGTACAGAAACACCCTCATTCAGGCCTCCCACATAGAAATAGCGATGAAAAAACTCCTCCCCGGGTCACGTGTGGTGGGCGACAAATACCCCGATTACGCTTTCCTGCTCGACCGGCTTGTGCCGATGGAAGGGATTCGTTGTGTGGTGATCTACCGTGACCCGCGCGACGTTGCCAGCTCATCTGTGCAGAAGGCGCGGACGGAATGGCGCAATGCCTGGCCGCCCCAGATGCGGGAAGCTAAGCATGTGGCCGAGCGGTGGATGCAGCAGGTAAAATTGATGGACAGCCATGCCCGAAAGATTCATATCATCCGCTTTGAAAGCCTGGTGACAGATCCGCAACCGGTGTTGGAAGGTTTGGGAGAGTGGCTGGGAGTCGACCCCAAGGGGTTTCCCCACGAGATGGTTTCCGGCGCCCCAATAGGTAACTATCGGCAAGGATTGACTGCACAGGAAGTTCAGGATGTCATCAGTGTAGCCGGGCCGATGATGGAAAGCCTGGGCTACCTTTAGCTGGTACCGCACCGGCGGCTGCATACTGATTCAGGACGGCTGGTTCTTGCGCCAGGCCTCGTATTCCTGCCACCCTTCCTCATTCAACGGGTAATACTTCTTCAGGCTGCCGCCTTCGGCCAGCTTGATGCGGCTGAAGACTTCCCACTCTTCATGGGCCAGGGTCTGCTCCAGGAATTGGGGTACCAGTTGGACCGGCACGACCACGGCGCCATCGTCGTCGGCGATGATGATATCTCCCGGCAGGACCAACACGCGGCTGCAGGCGATGGGCACGTTATAGGCCCAGGGGAAGAGGGTGGCTTGCGAGGCGAAGTTGGGGGTGAAGCCGCGCGCCCAGAGCGGCACACCGATTTCCTGCACTCTGGGCCAGTCGCGGATGCAGCCGTCGACCACCACGCCGCTGCCGCCCCGCCCTTTGAAATAGGTCATGAGCATCTCGCCCATGCAGCCGGTGTAAGGGTCGCCCCAGGCTTGCACCACCAGCACATCCCCCGCTTGCACCGTCTCAAATACAGCCCACAGGGCGCTCACCTTCTCTACATGTTCCTGGGCCATGCCCGAGGCCACATCTTCCCGTTGGGGCATAAACTGCAAGGTCACGGCCGGTCCCACTACCTTTGACCCTGGCAGGCGGGGCAGGGGGCCCTGGATGAACGTCTGGCGGATGCCCATTTTGTGCAATGTGGCGCTGGCGGTGGCGCTGCCCACCTGGTACAGTTGTTGGATGATCTCAGGGGCAGGCCGGGCAAAGGGGGGACCGCTCATCGGTAGCTCTTGGGAGATGGCGGGTCCAGGTAGACGAATTTGTTGCGGACTATCTGATGTGGCTGCCATCGCATACGCTCCTTACATGTTGCGGCAGAATGAAGGCGGGCACCCACACAGGGGTGCCCCTACGGTAGGGGCGGCCCAATGTGGCCGCCCTGGGCAATGTGGCCGCCCTGGGCAATGTGGCCGCCCTGGGCAATGTGGCCGCCCTGGGCAATGTGGCCGCCCTGGGCAATGTGGCCGCCCTGGGCTATGTGGCCGCCCGGTTTCCGGAAATGTGAACAATTACGGGCGGGCGCATTATACCACCGGCTGGATGGCGGCTACAAGTTACCGCATTGCCTCATTGAAAATCTTACTTTGGCGGATTCGTTGCCTCAGATAATAATGTTACCCGATCAGGTTGCACGACAAAAATGGTCGGGAGGAAAGAGGCTATGATGAGTCAGAAAAGTAAACGTGAACTTTTGGAAACTATCG
>SHYO01000172.1 GCA_009692745.1 Chloroflexota bacterium | reverse complement strand
GTCTGCAGTTGCTCCAATCGCCCAAGCCACATATGATAAAGACGGTTGATCGACATCGGTACCTCCTGGTTAAGTGGTTGGTCAAACCTAACTTTACCAGGTTTCCCGGGTCGATCAACTCTTTTTCTTAAACTGTCAGGTAGCTAGTGGTGCGTTCATCCTTTATAAAAAGCAAAGCCCGCGCTAGCGAAATAGAGCGCTCACAGAGCGGTGCTGGTGAATACGCAAAATGGCTTCGGCCAGGAGAGGGGCTACAGAACAAACCTCCACCTTGTCGATAAGTGCCTCTTTGGGTAGAGGGATCGTATCGGTGACCAGCACATGGGATATGGGCGATTGTGCCAACCTGGTCCAGGCTATATTGGCAAAGACCGGGTGGGTGGCCGCGGCAATCACGTCTTTGGCGCCGTTGCGCAGCAGGAATTCCGCCGCCTGGATCGTGGTGCCTCCGGTAGAAATCAGATCATCCAGCAATATAGCTACACACCCCCGCACTTCGCCTACCATTCCCCGTACCTCGGCCACGTCGGGTCTAGGGCGGTGTTTCAATAAAATAGCCAGGGGGGCGTTCAGTCGCTCTCCCATCTTAGCCGCCCGGTCCACGGCGCCTTCATCGGGAGCAACTATTACCATGTTGCTCAGGTTCAGGCTGCGAATCCGGTCGGCCAACAAGGGCTCGGCGCGCAGGTGATCTACCGGAATATCAAAAAACCCCTCGATGGCAGGGGCGTGTAGATCTATCGTAAGGATGCGATTGGCGCCGGCTACAGTTACCAGGTTAGCTACCAACTTAGCCGAGATAGGCTCGCGCGGTGCAGTTTTGCGCTCTTGGCGGGCATAACCATAATACGGAATAACGGCCGTGATCTGTTTGGCCGAAGCCCGCTTGGCCGCATCTAACATAATTAGCAATTCTACCAGATTTTGATTAACCGGCGCACATGTGGGCTGAATGATGTACACATCCGCGCCGCGTACATCGGAGCGTAATTGTACGGATGTCTCTCCATCTTTATATTCATTAACGATAGCATCTCCGAGAGGGATGTTCAGCCGGTCTGAGATATCTTGAGACAACTTTGAGTTGCCGCGCCCGGAGAAAATCAGCAGTTCCTGCTGCAATTTTGATCCTCCTTTCGAGGACGAACATTTTTAGAAGATGGGCGAACCAACCTCTATCCCTTCTCCAGGGTACTGATCTCCAGAGTACTGGAGCACAAATGTCCCGCGGCGCTCGCTCAATCCAGCGAGGTCGGTGATCAGCGCCCGGTCTACCCCAGCCGCCACGGCTTCCAGGGCTGCTTTCACTTTGGGAATCATACCACCACTGATCGTGCCATCCTGAATATAACCCTGGACTTGGGTTACCGTCAACTTTGAGACCACCTGTCCTTGCACCAACACCCCCGGCACATTGGTCACAAAAATCAAGGCTTCCGCTTCCAACGCACTGGCGATGGCACCGGCAGCCTGGTCGGCATTCACATTATAGGTATGCCCGTCCACGCCTAACGATATCGGCGATATTACTGGTACAATATCTCTTTGTAGCAAATCTGTCAAAACCGGGACCCGCACAGCAACGATCCGGCCCACCCATCCCAGGTCTCCCTGGGAAGATACCATCCTCTCTACCCGCAATAGTCCCCGGTCCACGCCGCTCATACCCTGGGCATCGATGCCGGCTATGGTAAAGAGCGCCACCAGCCGTTTATTGATCAAGCCGGAGAGTACCATCTCCGCCACAGCCAGCCCCTCGTCATCTGTCACCCGTAATCCCTCGATAAAACGGGCCTGGATGCCCAGTCGCTCCTGTAGCTTAGTCAGCTCCTTGCCGCCGCCGTGTACCAGCGCCACCGGCGTACGCAGGCTGGAAATCGCCTCTGCCAACCCTGCCAAAAATGCCGGGTTATCTATTTCATTGCCACCGATCTTGAGCACCAGCATGATATCGCTAACCTCACTCTTTTAGAGCAATCCTAAAGACTCCTCCAGGCCAAACATCACATTCATATTCTGCAGCGCCTGCCCGGAGGCGCCCTTGATCAGGTTGTCTTCCGACACGCACACGATCAGCGTGCTGGGATCGTCGGGCCGGGTCACGGAGATGGCCACCCGATTGCTATACACGGTGTGGCGCAGTGTAGCCAGTTGGCCGGGAGGGAGGATCTGGATAAAACGTTCACCGGCGTAAGTTTCCCGATACAGGCTGACCAGCTCATTCTCGGTCCAAGGCTGGGGTAGTTGGACATAAATGGTCGACAGAATACCCTGGTTAATCGGCAACAAGTGAGGGGAGAAGATCACCCGCAAAGGTGCCGCCCGAACCAGGTTCGGGCGCCCCCAGCGTCCCAATTCCTGCTCCATCTCGGCAATGTGCCGGTGGACATGGCCGATATTGTAGGGCGAGAAGTTGTCGTGGGCTTCCACGAAATGGGTCTTCAGGCTTGGACTGCGCCCGGCGCCGGAGACGCCCGATTTAGCGTCCACAATCACCTGGCCGCTCGCCAATCCCTGTTTCACCAGCGGATAGAGCCCTAGGATCGCCGTAGTTGGATAGCAGCCGGGGTTGGCCACCAACCCCGCCGTCCGGATCTCGTCACGGCGCAGCTCTGTCAGGCCGTAGACGGCTTCCCCTAGTAATTCGGGCGCTTTGTGCTCTTCCTTATACCAGCGCCGGTACTCCTGGGGATCCGTCAACCGGAAATCGGCGCTCAGGTCGATGGCTCGCACGCCAGCCTGGCGCACCCGGCGCACCCAATCCATACTGGCGCCGTGGGGCAGGCACAGAAAAGCCACATCGATCTGGTCCAGTGGGGCACTCTCGCTGCTTACCAGGGGATAATCGAAGGGGCAGGCGAAAACATCGCTGAAACGCGCCCCGGCATTACTTTCCGATGTCAAAAACACCAGTTCGGTTTGCGGATGGCGCTGCAGCAATTTCAAAAGCTCGAAACCGGTATACCCGGTGGCGCCGTAGATGCCCAAGCGTACTTTTGCCATGTTAGGATCCTCCCTCTGCTCTACCCTACGGATACTCCTGGTTGGACAAATTTAAAATTTGTCCAACCTTTGGCCTCTCCTCTATAGGGACCGCAAAACCTGGGCCAAAACCTCGATGGCCTTGCGATATTCTGCCAACTCCAGGTGCTCCTGCGGGGTGTGGTCCAGGGTCGAATCCCCCGGACCGTAGGCCACAATTGGACCGCCCCAATGAGGGCCTATAATATTCATGTCAGCCGTACCCGATTTGACCGTGAAACGCGGCGTCCCACCCACCGCACGCACCGCGCCCAGAAAGGCGCGCACCAGGCTATTATTTTTTTCAGCTTTGAAGGCCGGTTCCTCACTGCTGAACGTGACCCGCGCCGGTCCCGCCATGTGATCCAGGTCTGCCTCCACACTCGCGACCGTCAGCTCTGTGGGCAGGCGCAGCCCGATCACCATCTCCACCTTCTCTTCAAATCCATCGCTGCTGGTCTGGATCTGGCGCAAGCTAGGGTCTAGCTGGTCAAACATGCCGGGCCGGTCCTGGTTATAGTGCGTGGCGTAGTGGCGGACCTGGTTCCAGAAATCTACCGCCGTCTCGGCTGCTGCGCGTTCCTGTCCCGCGGTATGGCTCATAGAGCGCGAGAATGTGTAATGCACCAGCACACGCCCTTTATACCCCAGGGTAATCCGATCCCAGCCGCTGGGTTCGCCGATGATGCACCAGGTAGGCCGTGGCCAGGTAGCAGCGATGTGACGCGCCCCTTTGGAAGTAGCGGCTTCTTCCTCTACCGCGCCGACGACCACAATCCTGGCGCCGGGCAGAGGACCTGTCTCGGCTGCTGCCGCTACGAAAGTAGCCAGCGGTCCCTTGGCATCTACGGCGCCGCGGCCATAGAGTTTGCCATCGATGATCTGTGGCGGGATAAAGCCGGGGACGGTATCGATATGGCCCAGCAGCATAATCGTATCTGGCCCGCTCCCCAACACGCCGACGGCGTTGCCGGCTTCATCCCGCTGCGCTTCAAATCCCAGGGCGGCCATCGCCGCCACCAGGTAGGCCACCGCCCCTGACTCCTCCCGCGAAGGGCTGTATTGCTCCAGCAAACCCTGCAACAACTGTACCTGATCAGAAAAGTCCATGCTATACTTAGCACCCATCTCTTTTTATTCAGCGACGGCGACCGGCTCGGCCGCCAGGACCTGCGCTATCAGGTCAATCGCCCGGTCCAGGTCGGCTTCCTCAATCACCAGCGGTGGCAGCAGGCGCAATACATTGCTACCGGCCGGCAAAGCCAGCAGCCCCATCTCTAATAATGTCTGCAAGTAAGGGGTCACCTTTTGGCGCAGCTCTATCCCCAGAATCAGGCCCATGCCGCGCACCTCCCGGATCACGGGCAGATTCAGCAATTGCAGGCGCGCCAGGGCATGGGCGCCTAAGCGCTCAGCCCGGGCCGGCAGATCGTGATCCTCGATATACTGGATAGCTGCCAGAGCAGCCGCGCAGGCCAGGGGATTGCCGCCAAAGGTCGAGCCGTGGCTGCTAAGCGGGATTTCTCCCACGCGAGATCCCAGCAAAATCGCTCCCATAGGCAGTCCCCCGGCAATCGATTTCGCCAGGAGCAGCATATCCGGCTGCAGGTTATAGTGCTCACAGGCAAACATCTTGCCGGTGCGGCCAAAGCCGGTCTGCACCTCGTCAATCACCAGCATAGCTCCCTTGCGCCGGCAGATCTCCTGCGCCCCCAGCAGAAATTCCGGCTCTCCAACCCTTACGCCGCCCTCGCCCTGCACAATTTCCAGCAGGACGCAGGCCGTCTCCGCAGTGACCGCCTGTTCCAACTTTTCCAGGTTATTATAGGGGATATGGGTCACACCCGGGATCAGCGGCAGAAAGGGCTCGCGATACTTAGGTTCCCAGGTGGTGGATAGGGCTCCCATGGTGCGGCCGTGGAAGCTGCGCATGGCCGCTACGATCCCGGTCCGCCCAGTTGCCAGGCGGGCGAACTTCAGCCCGCCCTCGACTGCTTCGGCCCCGGAGTTGCACAGGAAGGCGCGCTCCAGGCCGGGTGGCGCTATGCCCATCAGCCGTTGCAGCAGCTCGGCGCGCCGGTCGTTGTAGAAAATCTCGGTCAGCGAGATCAAACGGGAGGCCTGCTCATAGATCGCCCTGGCGACGAAGAGATTCCCGTGACCGACGTTGGCCGTCCCCTGGCCGCCGGTGCAATCGATGTACATACGGTCCTGGTCATCCCACAAACGCGCCCCTTCTCCCCGTATGATCGCTACGGGCCGCTTAGGATAAACACCGCTGGTATACCGATTTTCAACCTCTATGATATTCATTTCTGCTGGCCTCCTAAACTTTAATGGACGAAGATTGCCTCCAACTGCCTGGACTTCCACCTCGCTAATTGATAACCGTGCCTGCACCTTCCAGGGCAGCCCGAATCGGTGATGGGACGCGGGCATCGGCAAAGACCACCTGGCCTACACCCTGGGTTAGCGCTTCGGTCGCCCCCATGACCTTCTTCTTCATCCGCCCTTCGGCAAATCCCATGTATTCTTCCACGTGATCTTTCGGGATGTGGCGGATCAGGCTGGATTCATCGGGAAACTCGCGCAGCAAGCCGGGCACATTCGAGAGAATGATGAGGTGGCTGGCTGCCAGAGCCACGGCAATGGCGGCCGCTGCCCGGTCCCCATCCACATTGATGGCCTCACTTTCCGTACTGATCGCCAGGGGCGCGATTACCGGCAGGTATCCCCCTCCCAGCAGCAAGCGCAAGAGTGCCACGTTGACCTTGTCAACGGTGCCGGTATAATCGTCCCGCAGCACCAGCTTGCGCCCGTTTTCCACGATCCGGATGGCATCTTTGCGCTTCCCTTCCAATAGCCGCCCGTCCAGGCCCGACAACCCGACAGCATTCACGCCCAACTGTTGCAGCCGCTCCACCAGTAATTTGTTGACCTTGCCGGCGTATACCATGGCGAAGACTTCCAAAGTCTCCCTGTTGGTATAACGGCTGGTATAGCCCGACACAGAGGTGACAAAGCGGGGTGGCACCCCCAGCTTCTCTGACATCACATTGGTCTCGTGGGAACCCCCGTGGACCAGGATGACCGGCTGGTTGGCCTGCATCAAATGTGCCATGTCCTGGCACACAGGCTCGTAGTCTATCCCTTTTCCACCGCCAACTTTCACGACAATCATAACCATCCTCAATCACAAACGTTGCAGGTTGACTTGTTGGATAATTTTTAAAATTGTCCAACATATACAGTTCACACCGGGTGTAAGCCGGTAAACTCCAACCCCAGGCTCTCGGGCCAGCCATAACTCAGATTCATGCACTGCACCGCCGAGCCGGAAGCGCCTTTCATGAGATTATCGATGGCGCAAATCGACACAATCCGGCCATGCACCGGGTCGAGGTCAAACCCCACGTCCGCGTAATTGCTGCCTGCCAGAATCTTAGGCTCCGGGTAGCGGTAGATGCCGCCCTTATCCTTAACGATGCGCACAAAGGGCTCATCCTTGTAGGTCTGGCGGTAAGCCTTCCACAGGTCCTTCTCTTCCAGAGCGCGGGCGGCCCACACGTGGGCCGTCGCCAGCACGCCCCGCACCAGCTCCACAGATGTGACCGATAGATGTACATTCTTAAGACCCAGCGACTGTTCCACTTCCGCCGTGTGGCGGTGACCCGAAGGCGCAAAGGAGCGCACTGCTCCGCTGCGCTCCGGGTGGTGTGAGGCCAGGCTGGGGGAGTTGCCCCCTTCTGATGATCCCACCTTGATATCCACAATCACCGGCATATCCATATTCATCAGCCCGGACTTGACCAGCGGCATGAGCGCCAGGGTGGCTGCGGTAGCATTGCAGCCTACGCCGCTGATATACCTGGCCCCGGGCAACTGTTCCCGGCTTACCTCCGGCAGACCGTAGACAAAACGCTCCAGCCAATCCGGCGCCTGGTGTGGCTCGCCGTACCACTGCTGGTAGGCGGCAGGGTCACGCAGCCGGAAATCCGCAGACAGGTCTATCAGGCGCGGCGCCAGTTCGGCAAACTGGCGGATGCGTTTTTGGGTCTCGCCGTGCGGCAGCGCCAAAAATAACAAGTCGCAAGTTTCCAGGCTGGATAAGTAGTTGAATTTCAACCCAGTCCGGCCGCGCAAGTTAGGGTGGACGCTGTAAACGTACTGGCCGGCATAGGTCTCCGACGTTACCTGGGCAATTTCGATTTCCGGGTGACCCAGGAGTAGGCGCAAAAGCTCCCCGCCGCCGTAGCCGGACCCTCCCACGATACTCGCACGTACCTTAGTCATGTTCCTGTATCACCTCAAAATGGCCAAAAGGCGGGCGGCCACATAGGGCGGCCACATAGGGCCGCCCCTACAGTATGCTTTCGCGGCGCGCCGCCAGGGGCGGCACAGTCACCTTCACCGGCTTGACGCCATCCTGGCCCACCGCCAGGGTATAGTCGATGATCCGGGCGGGAATATTCACACCGGTGGGCGCAATAGAATTGCGGAACTCCATGGTATAGTTCACCTCGTTCACCAGCAAACCCCGCTCCTCATCCTCCAGCACATCCACTGCCAGCACGCCTCCGCCCACTGCATGGGCGGCTGCCACGCAAATTTTGTTCAGCTCCGGCGTCACAGGGCAATTGCTGGATTTGCCGCCCCGCGCCGTGTTGGTAATCCAATGCTCTGAGGTGCGGTAGATGGCGCAAATGGTTTCGTCACCCACCACAAAGGCGCGGATGTCGCGCGATGGCTTGTGGATATACTCTTGAATGTAGAAAATGCTGTGGTGGTACGTCCCCAAGGTTTCCTTGTGCTCCAAAACAGCCTCGGCTGCCTCGCGGTCATTGATCTTGGAAATTAGGCGGCCCCAGGAGCCCACTGCCGGCTTTAATACCACCGGATAGCCCAACTGCTCGATAGCCTCCAGGGCGGATTCGGGCGTGTAAGCCACCTTGATCCGCGGGCTGGGGACGCCGCCCCGCACCAGCGCCGTGCTGGTTAGCAGCTTATCACCGCAGATGCTGGCCGACCGGGCCGTATTGACACAGCGCACGCCCCAATCCTCCAGGATATGTAGCGAATAGAGGGCGCGCGAGTGATTAATACAGCGCTCAAGCACCACGTCATACTTGGCCCAGGGCTCCGGGTTATCGAGGTCGAAGATCAATTCCCGGTCATCGATCAGCTCATAAGGCACGCCCTGGCGATCCAGCTCTTCGATGAGTAGCTTTTCTTCCACCCGCACGCGAGAATAGAGTATGCCCATTAACATGCGTATCTATTCTCCCCAATCCTCTTCTTCTTCCGGCGCCAGCTCTACCTTGGGCGGCTTGACACTGATGATTTCCAGGTCTACGCCGCAGTCAGAGCAGGAAATGATCTCTCCCTTGATGGACCCTTCGTCCAATTGTAGCTCTGCGCCACATTCAGGACACTCTACCGTAGCAGTTGCCATAATGATTCCTCCTGAAAAAAATTATCGGTATTATACCTTCCTGGAAGGTTATGCAACTACAGTTCTAACGCCTTCGGCGAATTAACCAGGCGTTGTTAATATTTTCAAAGCCGACATGGGGATAATAGCTCATCGCCTTGGGTGCGGAGAGGAGCAGGAGCATCACTTCTTCTCCCAGATGCTCGCGCATCAGGCGGATCAATTCCTTACCGATACCCTGCCGCTGGTAAGCCCCGTCAACTGCTAGATCGGATAAGTAACAACAAAAGCCATAATCCGTCAGCGCCCGGGCGATGCCTACTAGCTTCTCCCCATCCCAAGCCGTGAATGTCAGGTTGGCAAACTCAATCATGCGCTGAATCCGCTCGGGTTGATCCACTGGACGGCGCAACCCGGAGCTTTGGAAGAGGGCAATTACCTGTTCTACCTGTAGCGGTACATTGATAAGGTATTCAATTTTTGATGGCGCGTTTGTATCCAGTTTTATACCCAGCTTCCCGGCAGGAGCTAACCTGCCAATCTGCCAATAATCGCGGCCGTCACTTCGGCCGTGGTTGCCTTCCCTCCAATATCCGGTGTCCGAATGCCGGCTGCCAGGGTCGCCTCTACCGCGCCTTCCAGCCGCTGCGCCATCTCCGGCACGCCTGCATGTTCTAATAACAGGGCCAGCGAAAGGATGGCTCCTACGGGGTTGGCAATCCCCTTCCCGGCAATATCCGGTGCGGACCCGTGGACCGGTTCAAAGATAGCCACATACTCGCCAATATTCGCGGAGGGGGCCACACCCAGCCCGCCCACCAATCCGGCGGCCTCATCAGAGAGAATATCGCCGAACATATTCGTGGTAACCAGCACGTCGAAACGGGTGGGGTCTTTCACCAGCCACATCGCCGCTGCATCCACCAACATCTCTTGCGCCTGGATGTCGGGGAAATCCTGGGCTACTTCCAGGCACACCTGGCGAAAAAGCCCATCGGTCTCTTTCAGGACATTGGCTTTATGTAAAATTGTCACCACGCCCGGCTTGCCCTGGGCCTTGCGCTGCCGCGCCAGTTGAAAGGCGACCTGGGCAATGCGCTGCGACCCTTTGACGGTAATCACCCGCTCCGCTATGGCCGTATCCCCCTCGCGCCGCTCCCGCCCCACGTAAAGATCCTCCGTGTTCTCGCGCACGATCAGCAAATCCACCCCGGCGCGGCAGCCTGCTTCAGACAGAGGCAGGGATTTGGTGGGGCGCAGATTGGCATATAGTTCGAACTGCTGGCGCATTCCCAGGATAGGGCTGCGGTACCCTGCAACTTTGGTAGACGGTGAAGAGGTAGCGCCGAACATCGCCCGGCCACAAGCCGTGACCAATTGAATCGTCTCCTCTGGTAAAGCCGTACCGTAGCGCTGGAAGCAATCCCACCCTGCTTCTGCGGCTACGATTTCACTCTCCAGCGGCAGCGCTTGTAATACGCGCATGGCGGCCGGTATGACCTCTTGCCCGATACCGTCGCCTGGGATGGCGCAAACGCGCAATTTAGGCATAATTTTTCCCCCACTCGGCCTATTGCAGCGCCGAGAAATCGGTCGGTCGCATCAGTGTACTTAGAACCCGCACGACCAGCGGCCCATTAGCCTCGCTCTCAGCCACTGCCGCCTTCCAGTCCGGGTCAGCCCGGAAGGCGTCCCAGGCTGTCTGGCGCGCGTCCGGGCTATCGTACATACAGATATACGTCAGCCGGTTGCTCTGGCCTACATCGTCGGTCCAGAAGCCCACACAACGGATGTTATGCCGCTCGAACAGCTTCATCGTATGCCGGCGGAAACGATCCAGCAAAGCCGGCATTTTCCCGGGTACTGCGTCGTAAACCCTAAGTTCATAAATCATGGTCGGCTGCTCCTTTTGATATTTGCCCAGAGTACTGGGGGCTATAAAAATACCGAATCTCGGTAGAGTAACTAATTGTAGAAACTAATTGTGGACAGTTACCGCTTTGAAAATCGTGCGGCTACAAGCCGCACCTACAAAAGACATTTTCACCC
>SHYO01000171.1 GCA_009692745.1 Chloroflexota bacterium | reverse complement strand
ACGCTGGTCAGTTGATTGCTGTACAGCCAGAGGGTCTGCAGGTTGGCGAGTTGGCCCAGTTCCGGCGGCACGCTGGTCAGTTGATTGCTGTACAGCCAGAGGGTCTGCAGGTTGGCGAGTTGGCCCAGTTCCGGCGGCACGCTGGTCAGTTGATTGCTGTACAGCCAGAGGATCTGCAGGTTGGCGAGTTGGCCCAGTTCCGGCGGCACGCTGGTCAGTTGATTGCTGTACAGCCAGAGGGTCTGCAGGTTGGCGAGTTGGCCCAGTTCCGGCGGCACGCTGGTCAGTTGATTGCTGTCCAGCCTGAGGGTCTGCAGGTTGGCGAGTTGGCCCAGTTCCGGCGGCACGCTGGTCAGTTGATTGCTGTCCAGACTGAGGGTCTGCAGGTTGGCGAGTTGGCCCAGTTCCGGCGGCACGCTGGCAAGCCGGTTGCCCAATTCGACGGACTGAGATTTCTCCTTATCAAAGAATGTCTCAGCCATCCACAGGGCGCGGAGATGCACGAAGGCAATGACTTCCTCAGGCAACGTATCCAGATCAAGTCCGGCCAGGTTCAGTTCGACCAGATGGTCGTGCTCATCAAACTCGACTACCCGCGGCTCTTTGCCGAGGCGGTCAATCATTTGTTGCAGGAGGTCTCGATCTGTCATGATGTCTTACCTCGTAAATGGGGAAGATGCGGGAGACAGCAACTCTCCCTGAAACGCCCACGCCAGAAAAAGCGAGGACCTATCACAGCACGATGAGAGTCGCTGGGATATTTTTCCGGGTACATAGTATGCCACAAATGGCAGGCCGTTGCAACGCACACTTAAATGGGGTTGTCATCACTAAAGTTGTCACTTGCCACACCCTATAAAGGCTGTGTGACAAGTGTGACAACTTCATGACAACTATGACAACTTCAACGGAGCAAGGGAGATGCGCTGACACCCGCAAGAAATAAATGCAAGCGTGGATTTGGGGGTATACTACAGGTTGCATCTTTATGTCTTTCATATAGGGCTGGGCGTTGTTAAACGTCCCAAGCCCTCTATATATAATCTATATAAATCTAGAGAAATTTAAGGTTCGCGACAGCACAATTTCAGTGCATTTCAGCGGTATATCATATCGCTTTTTGGCCTGTTTTTGGCTGAATGTTAAAAGGGTTCCCCACAACCCTACGTAAGTCGGCCCACAACCATACGTAACTCCCGGCGCCGGTAAAAGGGCACTGGCTGCCAGCGTCACGAGGGCGAACTATGGTCCGCCAGATCGCCGGCCCACAGCCGCTGCATATCCGCCGAGGCGGCCAGCACATGACTTAAGGTGCCTTCCACCTCTACCTTGCCATCCTTTAGGAAAATGATATGGTCTGCCAGCGCCAGGGCCTGCCGCCGGTGGGAAACCGCCAACCAGGTGACGGTGGTTTCCGGGTTGGCGCGCCAGGCGCACAATCCTTCCCACAGCGTGCGCTCGGTCTCGACATCCAGGGCGCTGGAGAGGTCATCAAAAACCAACAGCTCCGCCCCGCGCACCATCATACGGGCGGCGGCGGTGCGCTGCACCTGCCCCCCCGAGAGCCTCACGCCTCTGGAGCCAACTAAGGTATCTAAACCCTGTTCCAGCGCCAATACGTCCCGTTCCAGCGCCGCTAAGCGGATGGCGGCCGAGATATCCACCTGATCCTCCGGCAGGCCCATCAAGATGTTGTCCCGCAGGGGCTCGCTAAAGAGGCGCGGCGCCTGGGGGGTGTAAGCGCAGCGCGGCGGCGCCAGAAAGGCGGCCGGATCTGCCACGCTCTGGCCGTTCCAGCGGATATCTCCCGCCTCCCTGGGCAGCAGCCCGAGCAACACGCGCAGCAGCGTCGTTTTGCCTGAGCCGATCCGGCCGGTGATGACGGTGAACGAACCGCGCTCCAGCCGCAAGGTAATGTCCTGAATGCCGCGATCCGAGTGCGGATAGTGATACGTCAGGCCGGATACCTCCAGCGCTGCCAGGTGGTGGATTGCGTTCTTGGGATTATGGGGTACCGGAGGAAGATCACCGGTCATATAGATCGGGTGGTGTGCCACCAGCGTTTCAGGGGAAGCGCCTGGTAACAACGCCGCCAGCCGGTCGAACGAAACGCTAACCTGGCGATATTTGGTCAGAAATTCGGTAAACGAGGAGGTCAATGAGGTTAACCAGCCCAGATAGGACACAAAGAGAGCCAGGTCGCCCACGGTGAAGCGCCCGGCTTGCATGGGCTGCGCCGCCAGCAGCAGCAACGTGCCTGTGCCTAGATTAGCCGCATTCACAGAGACCGAGCGCAGCAGTTCCGTTAGTAACAGATCATTCAACGTGGCCTTACGGCGCACCTCATTGAGCGTCTTTAAGTGATCGACCACCTGGGTTTCAGCGCCGGCCACCTTCACCGCCTGGACCGCGCCAAAAATCTCGCCCAACAGGCCGGTCACCTCTCCCAGGGCGGCGCGGCTGGCCTGGCGGTATTTCTGAATGCGCTTGGCGGCCATGTTTCCCAGCGTGAGCATGATGACTAACGGCAGAATCACGGTGAGGGTAATAAAAAGGTTGACCCGCATCAGGATCACCAGGGCGACCAGGGCCACTATCCCCTGGCCGACGGGGTCAAATGTCCAGGTTAAAAATTCTACCACCGCCAGGACATCATCACGGAAGCGGCTGATAGCCTCGCCCGGAGAAGCGGGTAGAGCCTGAGCGCCCGGTCGCCGCAAGATAGAGTTTAGCAGATTCTGGCGCAGCAGGGCAGCGACAATCAACCGCAGGGACATTTCGGCGGTAATACCCCCAAACAAGATCATAACCCGCACGATGGCTACCCCCACCAGCAGCGCCAGCAGTCCCCATAGCCCGAAGCTCGCCTGCGAACTACCGCTCAAAACGTCAAAGACCTGTCTCACGATCAAGCCAGGGACTAAGGGGAAGACATAGGAGATGACACCGGCCAGCAGGCCGCTGAGCAGGAAATGCCCCCACCGAAAGCGGGCTAGCTGCCAAATATACCAGCGGGTCTTCAAACCGGGACCTCCATCAACCTGTATTATTGTAACTGTTCACGTTTTCCAGTAGGTGCGGTCTCCTGGCCGCACGTATTGTGCGACCACCAAAGACGTGCAGCCGGAGGCAGCACCTACCGTAAATTTCGTTTCCGTGATTCTGAACATTTATGTATTATTCAATCCGGTCCGCAGTAGATGCGTAAAGCGCGAATCTGGATCGTGCGCCAACTGGGCGCGCAATCCGTACTCACAACATTTCCCGTCTTCCAATATTATAATCGCATCGACATGGTTGACGGTGGCTAGGCGGTGGGCAATGATGATGGCGGTGCGGTTCGCCAACAAGCGCTGCACGGCATGTTCGATGAGTTTCTCGGTGGTGGGATCAAGTCGAGACGAGGCTTCATCCAGGATCACCAGGCTGGGGTCTTTCAGAAAGACCCGCACAAAGGCCAGCAGTTGGGCCTCGCCCGCCGAGAGCGAGTTGCCGCCGCGCTCTAGCTTTGTCTCCAGTCCCTCAGGCAAGCGCTGAAACCATTCCCAGAGCCCCAATTCTTGCAGCGCCTGCATGATACGGTCGTCCGAGAGACTGCGGTCAAAGAGGGTCAGGTTATCGCGCACAGTGGCATGAAACAACTGGATATCCTGGGTCACCATCCCGACGCGCCGCCGCAGATCCGCGAGAGGTAAAGTACGCAGGTCTGCGCCGCCTAGCCGAATCACCCCGGCGGAGGGATCGTACAAACGGAAGAGGAGGCGGACAACAGTGGTTTTCCCGCTGCCTGTGCGTCCTAAGAGCCCCAGGTGCTTACCGGCCTCCAGGTGAAAGGTCAGATTTTGCACTACGGCCCCTTCGCCGTCGTAGGCGAAGGTCACGTTTTCGAACGCCACCGGCAAAGCCCCGGCAGGCAGTGGTGTGCCTGTGCCATCTAAGATAGTGCCGCGCACAAGAAAAAGATTCCTGATACGCGCCAAACTGGCGCTGGCCTGTTGCAGATCCTGAATCTGGCGGCTGAACTGGTCGATGGGACGGTTCAGCAATTCGGTATAGCTGAAGATGAGATATACCGTGCCGATGGTAATCACCCCGGACCCATAGAAGTAAGCGCCCAGCGAGAGCGCTACCACCATCCCCAGGGCCAGGAACATAAAAGTAGCCGCTCTAGTTATTCCTCCCACCACGGCGGCCTTGGTTTGCTTGTAAAGCAGGGCGCGGGAATGTTCAGTTAAGCGGTATAATACATAGGGTATGCCGCCGTTGGCGCGGATATCTTCCGTCCCTGCCAGCCGTTCCTCTAAGAAACCAAAAAAGTTCGCGCTGGCCTGGCGGGCTACCTTCCAATACGGCACCGGGATATACCGCAGGCCATTCAGCACCACCAGGGCAAAAATAGCAAAGGCCACCATCCCCAGGCCCACCCGCAGGTCGATGGTGAAGAACAAAATCAGGACACAGAGGAGTAAGATCGCATTGCCAATCATATACACGATGAAGCGCGAGAAAAGGTTGCTCAGATTCGACACATCGCCGTCTACCCGCTCGATCAACTCGCCCGGAGCGTGATCCTTATAAAAGGAGAGGTCTAAATGCAGGCAGTGCAGCGTCAAGTCGGCGCGCAACTGGTTGGTGATCGTCAAACCCACATTCTCCGCCACATATGTCTCCGCCACAGAAACCACCTGGGTCACAACGGTCACGCCGAGGAACAGCAGCCCGGTACGGATCAAGACGTCTTGGGTACTGCCGGACGTGGCCGCGTCTATGAAGTAGCGCAGTATTTGTGGGTTGAGCAGTTGCAGGGCAATACTACCTAAGAGCAGTAGAGATAGGGCCAGTACCCTGCGCCAATGGGGCTTTAAATACTGGATGAGTAAGTTCATGTTGACTTGGGCTGTGAATACTTTTGCTGAGCCGCACGCAGAAAGGTCTGATTGATCTCCTCAATCCCTAACCGCTCGACGTCCTGCGCCGGGACGAACTCGCACCGGTGTTCATCCGCGCCCATCAAAATATCCAACTAGATGATTGAGTAGCCCTTTATGACAAGCCTCGGCCAGAATACCTAAGGTACCTCTTACCTTCATTCCAAACCCTTGAGCGTACTCCCTGGCGAGCATATCATCCAAAAGCACATACTCTTCATACACACCGGTAGGTATCAAAACAGATTCGTAAAGTTGGCGAAGCAGTGAAACCATGCCAAGTTTACCAAGAGCGATGAGTGGTCCAGCATTGATGACCACCTTCACGTCAATTCCTCTTGCATCATCTTCTCCGACCAGGTGGCCGCCATGCCACTTGCGCGCGCCTGACGAATCATCTCCTGGCGCGATAACCCTGCCAGCTCCCCGGCTCTGGCGAACGACACCACGCCACGAGTGTAAAGCGTGAGCGCCTCCTGGATTTTTAGTTGTTGCAACCCTAGGAGGAAGACTTCTCTGAGCCGATCCTGGTATTGTTGAAATTCCGCCACAAGCTCCTCAGGAATTTCCACGGTGATCTTTTCCATATCTCGTCCCTTCGATAATCAGGGATAAAGACCGGGTCCTTCTCTGGATAGGTAGTATGCCACAAATGGCAGGTCGTTGCAACGCATACGCAGGGCTATCGATTCTCATTTGATACCGCACTGAAGAACCGCGCATGCGAGCAGGATGCGCCCGAACCCGGTTCGGGAGCGCTCCCAGGAAAGCCTTTAAGAGGCGATTCCGTTGACCAGGCCAGCTACCGACCGGATCTGCTGCCCGTGGCGGCAGGAAGTTTGTACTTCATATAGGGCTGGGCGTTGTTAAACGTCCCATGCCCCCTATATATATCTATATAAATCTAGAGAAATTTAAGGTTCGCGGCCGCACCATTTCAGTGCATTTCAGTAGTATTTCATGTCACTTTTTGGCCTGTTTTTACCTGAATGTTAAAAGGGTTCCCCACAACCCTACGTAAATCGGCCCACAACCCTACGTAAATCAGCCCACAACCATACGTAAATCGGCCCACAACCATACGTAACTCCCGGCGCCGGTAAATAGGCGAATGCGGCCAGTATCATGCGGGCGAATGATGGTCCGCCAGATCGCCGGCCCACAGCCGCTGTATGTCCGCCGAGGCGGCCAGCACATGGCTTAAGGTGCCTTCCACCTCTACCTTGCCATCCTTGAGGAAGATGATATGGTCTGCCAGCGCCAGGGCCTGCCGCCGGTGGGAAACCGCCAACCATGTGACGGTGGTTTCCGGGTTGGCGCGCCAGGCGCACAATCCTTCCCACAGGGTGCGCTCGGTCTCGACATCCAGGGCGCTGGACAGGTCGTCATAGACCAACAGCACCGCCCCGCGCACCAGCATACGGGCGGCGGCGGTGCGCTGTACCTGCCCCCCCGAGAGGCGCACGCCTCTGGGGCCCACTAAGGTATCCAACCCCTGTTCCAAAGGGAGATCACCGGTCATATAGATCGGGTGGTGGGCCACCAGGGTTTCAGGGGAAGCGCCCGGTAGTAACGCCGCCAGCCGGTCGAACGAAACGCCAACCTGCCGAAGGGTTCCAGCCTGTTTCGCCGCATCAAAGGCTCGGCGGCGCCGGTGTAAGGCCCTTTGCAGGGCGTTTAGACACGTAAGAACCCGTCTTGCCGACCTCGCCACAATGACGAGAGGCCCTTGGGGCTGCCACCAGACCTTCTGGGCAGCCTACTGGCTGGAAGCCGGTTAGCCGAAACTAGAGTACAATAATAATCTACCAATAATTAGGGTATATCTTGTCCGATAAACACTATCTGGTAAGGGTAGCGATTGGGAGTGGCTAAATCCACAGGGGAAAGGACCAGGAGAGAACAATGCGTAACATGATTCATGTAGCAGCGTCGATGGTGATTGATGCGCGGCCTGAGGTACTCTATGCTGTGGTGACAGACTACCAGGTGGGCCATCCGGCTATTCTGCCCAAGCAGTATTTCACGGGATTGACTGTGGAAAAAGGGGGACGTGGCGCCGGGACAGTTGTGCGTGGCAGCGTGAAGGTTTTTGGAACGGAGTATCCCTTTCACCAACAGGTAAGTGAGCCGGAACCAGGGCGGGTGGTGCAGGAAACGGATATTGACACCGGCCAATATACGACGTTTACGTTTGAGCCGCTGAATGGGGGTACCCAAACCCGCGTGACTATCGCCAGTGAGTTCCCGCCCAGTCCCGGCTTGATGGGATGGATGGAAAGGCTGGTCAAGCCGGGTGTGACGCAGAACATATATAAGCAAGAGCTGCGGCAACTGGCAGAATATGTCTATAGGAGCGGTGCAGCAGTAAGTGTCCCTTAGCCCATTGTATTTATGGCGATAGGCTGCCCTATCTCTGTTCATCAAAGCGCGTCTGTACATGTGAAGCGATTTAAACCGGAAATTATTGATTTGAGCATTCCGGGTAGGCAGTGTGCCGCTGGTCACATCCGCTGTATTTGGGCAGCCATCTTTCTACTTTTCGCTCCTCCTCACGTCTTCCCAATGTGCGAAAATTCCGGCAAAAGATCGTTAATGTTAAGGTGAGATGGATTCGCCTAAGAAGTGGCTTGGCATCGATGTTCTGCTCATCTGGTTAGGCTTGGTTTGGATAATAGTGTTACCGTATAGAGGCTACGTTTAGACCAATTCAGGCTCAAGTTCCCGGCGAGATCGTAGTTAGACTCTCATTGATAGTATAAACCTACTGTATAAGGAGAAAACCGCATGTCCGAAAGTTATAAAGGGATCAACAAGGGAGAAAAGGGGCGCCAGATGCAATTGAACCTGGCCGCTTTCAAGCAGGGCGAGGAACGTCCTGCTGTTGTGGTGACGGCAGTTGACCGGAATGGCAAGACCCTGCGTGCCGCGCAAGTGGATGGACAAGGGAATTTCGATCTGCCAGAGGATGTACTGAAAGTATCCCACCGCATATTAATCGGGCCAAGTACAGAGAATCCGGAGGAAGTGGACCCTGATAGTTTACTACGCTACCGGGCGCCGGAGTTTGCGCAATTGGCGAGAGAAGGCGTGGTTAGTATCCCCCGCGGCGTATGGGAAAAATGGATTTTGCAAATCCGCTGCGTCACCGGGACGGTGAAAAAGTGCCGCCGCGGGCCGTGGTGGTTTAACGATCTTGTCAAGCTGGCGACAACGCCGGTCTTTGAAACTCAACAAGTAATTGCTCCGCCGAAGCTATCGCTGCGGGCGGAAGCCTTGAGTCGGGTTGGACCGGCCCAATCGATTTCTGAATTGGTTTTCTTGCCATTCCGGTGCCAGGTGATCTGCAATGGGACCGTTGAGGTATACCGGCGTACCTGCTGCTGCGAGCCCTGGGTGATCTTTGACCCGCGTATTCCGGATTTGATCCGCGATCTTGAGGGTATCCTGCGCGCCATCCCGGAAATTCCGCCGATCCCTAATCCCCCTGACCCACCGGACTTCGTAGAGGCGCTCTTTTTCAAAGAGGGCTCCCTGGATGAGATGGCCCTCAATGCGCGCCGCGACTTGACTGCTATCCGCTCCTTGCCCACGGCCGAAGTTGCCGCTTATATCAATGCACGTCCTTACCTGCTATGCCGCCGCTATTCCTGCGGTCTGCCGCAAAAGGTAGGACAAGGCTCCATCCATCCCGATGGTCGTTTTACTATCTGCTGGATCGATGGGCGGCGTATTCTGGGGCGAAATTGTCACGATGAGTATGCTTACGTGGTCAAGCAGCGCATAGGGAAGTTTGCCTTCACGGTTTATAATGGTGTAGCTGCCAATATCTGGTTCAACCAGAATACGGACGCCAGCCTGGTATCGTACAGCCCCTTCGCCTACGCCTGCCGGGATAACGGCGAACCGGGTACAGGCGCTTATGTTTACCTGGATATTATCGGCGATACCGAAAGCTGGAATTTGAAGACGCCGAATGCCACCGGCTGGGATCGCGTGGCGGCGCCGGCATATAACGATGGCCTGGTCTTCCCAACTGCCATTCCGGCGGCGGCGGTTGGCGCAAATCTGAACCGCAACTGGGGCGGCACCCTCAAGTTGAATTACAAATTCAGCGAAGATATGCGCATTGCCCCGGTGAGCGCGAAATATTACCGCATCAGCATCACCGAAGCGGATAGCACCGGGCACCCGACCGGAGATCGCTACTATCTTTCCGATGGTCTCTCATGGGAAAAATCTGTACCCACCGGAACCGGGGTCGACATTGTACCGGTAGTACTGGGGCCATTTAGCCAGGGTGGACAGGACAATCTTTTCATAATCCCCTATGATGCCGAGGGTGACTGGAACGCCGGGCAGTATCACGGCTACTTGAATACCAACGACACGCGCTGGCGGAATCCGGAAGCACGCCACCTGGTAACCGTAGAGGTCTTTGACGCTGCTGGAAAACGGCTGCGCCCGACGGCTGCCCCGCCGACCGGGTTGCTCGAGGCCGAAGGCCCCGCGCCGTTCACTTTCCGCCGTCGTTTCCAGGATTTAGGGCCGATGGCCGAGGTGCCCTTTGCGGCGCTGACGCACATGTTCTGGTGGGATAATCGCCCGGTGGAGGCGCTGATTGTAGATTTGCGGAAGGATGGAGGAGTCTTTAATGAAGAGTGTCTCTTCTTCATTGGGACGGCGGCATCTACTTTCGGCATCGGTTTCCGCGCCTATCATCCGAATGAGATGTTCCAGCTTAGCCACAGTATCCACTGGAAGCGTGGCTTGGGATCGGCGGCGGGATCTATCGGCTATCTAGAGCCGGGGAACAGTAGCAATATAGGTGTACCACCGAACCCGCCAGGCACCAGCCCGACCAATACCTTTGCCCAGATGCTCAGGACGGATTTGGACCCAACGCGTAAGAAGTGCGCGTTTACCGTCTTTCTGGATATTAACGCCAAGACGACGGACGGGGACGATTTCGGCAATCCCGGTACCGAGGATACGGCCGCGTTTGCGATTGAGATCAATTAATTTTATCTACTAAGAAATCTGTAGGGAAATTGAGACTGGGCCGGGAGCTTGCCTTCCGGCCCAGTTTGTTTTTGACGCCGGCTTCCCTGGGAGCGCGAGCATCCGACGCTGGTGCGAGCGAGACGCTCGCGCTCCCAGGAAATGCCTTGTCTGCTTGACAGGACTTTGCTGGCGAATCCCGTTTTCCGTAGATAGGGTACCGGATTTCGCCGGATGTTACGCTTAGTGGTGACGTTCTCCACTCCGATTTTCGAAAGTTTTCGGCTCCAAAAACAGATATTTTGAATTCGCCAGCAGAATCTTGACAGGGGGACCGGTCTGGGGTATTGTTGATCGAAAACCGGCTACAATGTGTCATTAGCACAGCGCCGCGACTACATTGAGGAGAATTTTGCCGTGATAGGCGAGAGCGAAACGACTTTATCCAGTGATTTTATCCGCACAGCAATCATCAAGGACTTGAATGCCGGGCGGTTTGACCGCGTCCATACCCGTTTTCCACCGGAGCCGAATGGTTATCTGCACATTGGCCATGCTAAGGCGATCACGGTGGACTTCGGCATCGCGGCGGATTTCGGCGGGAAATGTAACCTGCGCTATGATGATACCAACCCGGTTAAAGAAGATGTGGAGTACGTCGATTCG
>SHYO01000170.1 GCA_009692745.1 Chloroflexota bacterium | reverse complement strand
AACCGCAACTTGCACCGCTGACACTGCCAGCCACCCCAGCAGAACCGCGCCGTCCTGCGCCGAACCATCCCTGGCGTTGCACTCCCATTGGTCGTGCTAGACGCATAGATCCCAAATACCCTCCCCTCGCAAAATCTTGACGCTCACCCTTGGGTTTCAAAAAGCTTGACAAAACCGCTGTCTCATGTTATACTCTTCCCGTATCCAAATCATCCTGCGAAAGGAGCAAGCTAAATGTTAAGGTCTTCTAGCAATAATCTAACCTTCTTGCTTTCCCAACGTGGGAGGAATGCGTCCATACCCTGGTAAGGTTCTCTACAAACTAACCAACCGGCCGTGGGCGCTCCTCTCGCACCCACGGCCTTTTTGTTTCCAACACTATCGGTTTGTACCAATCCGATAGTGTTGTGACCAATTCGGCAAACGCCAGTTCATTCGTCGTGCCAGGTAGACTTATTACAGCACAATAAATCCACCAGCAGCACAAAGAACTCGCCAAGCTTCCCGGCCGTGGGCTGATCTAAAGTCCGCGGCCTTTCTATTTTGTCGTGAATTTCATTACGAGAGGAACTATACTGTGAAGCGTCTCGACGCATATCGAGCATATTTATTTTTTGAGGGCGCCTCGGCGCTCTTTTTCTCCATGATATTCACCGTAAACCTGGTATACCAGGTGGAAATGGTGAAACTGAATCCTCTACAATTGGTCCTGGTTGGTACCTTGCTGGAAATAGTTTGCTTCTTCGGCGAGATCCCTACCGGTATTGTAGCCGACATGTACAGCCGGCGTTTGTCGATCATCGTCGGTTTTCTGCTCGTCGGCCTGGGTTTCTTGCTGGAAGGCTCCATCCCTCGCTTTGAGGCTGTGCTCTTGGCCCAAGTTATTTGGGGCGTGGGCGCCACCTTCTTGAGCGGCGCCACCCAGGCCTGGATCTCCGATGAGATCGGTGAGTCGCGCGCCAACCGGGCTTTCTTGCGCGCCTCCCAGGTGGGTAATATCAGCGCCCTGGCAGGCACACTTGTCAGTGTCGTGTTAGCCAGTATCCAGGTAAACGTGCCGGTGATCGTGGGCGGCGCCCTGCTGGTCACCTTGGGCGTCTTTCTGATATTGGTTATGCCAGAGCAAGGATTCAACCCCAGGGCCGCGGAAGATCGCACCACCTGGCAACAGATGGCTGGCACCTTGCGTAGTGGCATGGCGATGGTCCGGCTGCGCCCGGCCTTACTCTCCATCCTGGTCATCGGCGCAGTCTATGGTATGTCCAGTGAAGGCTTCGACCGCCTTTGGACACCCCATCTGTTGCAGGATTTTACGTTGCCCCGCCCCTGGGGTATCGCGCCAGTAACCTGGTTTGGCCTCATCTCGGCGGTGAGCTTGCTGCTGAATGCCACCGTCATGCAGGTTATCTGGCAAAAGGCCGATATTGAGAGCCATGGCGGTGCTGCCCAGATATTGTTTACCTGTTATGCCCTGCTCATTATGGCTGTAGTCGCCTTTGGCCTGGCAGGGAACTTTGTCACTGGCCTGGTTACCTATTTGGCCGCCACGGTTGTCCGCGGCGTTGCTGGCCCCGTATACACCGCCTGGGTTAACCAACGCCTGGAACCGCAGGTGCGCGCCACGGTGATTTCAATGAGCAGCCAATTCAACTCCTTCGGCCAGATTGCCGGCGGGCCGGCCGTCGGCGCCATCGGCGCCGTCATATCCCTGCGGGCGGCCCTGGTCGTGACCGGCCTGGCTCTATCCCCGGCGTTGCCGCTCATCACCCGTGCCGCGCGCCGCTTTGCTTCTTGATCGGTTTTATTACAAGGGGAGCGGGGGTTACTCTGCTCCCCAGATACGATATGGAAAAAGAGAAATGATGCGCTTAGCTGCCGAATGCCTTTCCAATATCATGCACGACAAACAAGAGGAACCTACTCAATGAATATTGACGACTACCAAGAATATGACGATACCGTTCTCGACACGCGCCGGCTAAAGCGTGAGCAACCCAAACGAAAATTTCGTCACGACATCGCTCGCGCCCGCACCACGCTGGCCGACCATGATGATCGGGCCGATACCGGCTTCAACCCTACTTTTACCGGTACGGTCCATGAGCGCGCCTGGATCCAATCTTCGTTAGCACCATTTTACGAAGAGGAACTTATCACCGATGTGCTTTATGCCGTCAAAGGAGGCAAAGAGGCTTCAGTTTACTGTTGCCAGGCTCATCCCGCTTCGGGCCTGAGCCTCATCGCGGCCAAGGTCTACCGGCCGAGAATGTTTCGTAGCCTACGCAATGATGCCCTGTATAAAGAAAACCGTATCATGCTTGATGGCAGCGGCAAAGGCATCCGCGACCAGCGCCGGCAACGCGCCATCCATAAAAAGACCGATTTTGGGTCCGAGTTGCAGATGACTTCATGGATTACCCACGAATACCAGACGATGAAATTACTTTACACTGCCGGTGTAGCTATTCCCCGCCCCTTGGGTATGGCTGAGAACGCCATTCTAATGGAATACCTGGGCGACGACCGCATAGCTGCTCCCCTGCTTCAACGTGTCTCTCTAGCCTCCGCGGAGGCCCAGGCACTGTTTACCTTAGTGCTGCAACACATTGCCCTGATGTTGCGACATGACCGTATCCATGCCGATCTCTCTGCCTATAACATCCTGTATTGGCAGGGTGCTATAAAAATCATCGATTTTCCACAAGCCATCGATCCGAATTATAATCCCAATGCATTCGTCCTGCTCACCCGGGATATCGAACGCGTCTGCCAACATTTCGCCCGCTTTGGAGTCGTGTCCAATCCGTCTGATCTATCCAGAGACCTTTGGCAGCGGCAGTATAGTAATCGCTGAAGACTCCACAGAACATAAGCTATAAGTGCTCTTTGTAGAGCAGATGTCTTTTCAGATTTTGTATGGTATGCAGCATTCATGCGCCTATTCTGGGAACTTGCTAAACTTTCCTTTCAGCGCCAGCTCACCTACCGGGCCGCCAATCTGGCGGGGTTAGGCACGAATCTATTCTGGGGTTTGCTGCGCGCGGCCTTATTGATCGCACTCTATGGAACCCGTACAGAGGTGGCAGGCATATCTATTCAGGGGGCTATCACCTACACCGGCCTGACCCAGGCAGTCATCACGCTTTATATGATGTTTGGCTGGTATGATGTAATCAACTCCGTGAATACCGGCGAGGTTGCTACAGATCTGCTCAAGCCCTTCAATTATTTCACCTTCTGGATGGCGCAGGATCTGGGCCGCGCTTTTGGCGGTTTTTTACTCCGCGGGGTTTCGATCATGGCCATCTACGCCCTCATCTTCAAAATCAGCCTTCCCACCGCCTTAGACCAATGGCTAGCTTTGGGCATAGCCCTCATCTTAAGCTGGATGGTCAGCTTCTCTTGGCGCTTTCTGGTCAATTTATCGGCCTTCTGGACCCCCAACGCCCGCGGTATCGGGCGCCTTGCCTTCACCCTCTCCTATTTTCTCTCCGGTTTTTTGATGCCGCTCCGTTTCTTCCCCAACTGGTTCGTCGATCTCTGCAATCTCACCCCTTTTCCGTCCACGGTGAACACCGTCGTTGAGATTTTCCTCGGCGTCCTCCAGGGACCGGCCCTCATCCAGGCTCTCCTGGGCCAGATCCTCTGGATCTGCATTCTGGTCGTTGCATCCCAATTGGCCCTGCGCGCCGGCATCCGCCAATTGGTAATCCAGGGAGGATAGTTTGCTCAGCCTCTACTGTCGCTTAATCGCCATCGAGATCCGCGCCCAGCTCCAATACCGCGTTTCCTTCTTATTCGACTTCACCGGCACGGCCCTGGTCATCGGGGTAGAATTCGCCACCCTTGTCCTGGTATTACAACGTTTCCAAAATATTGCAGGCTGGAGTCTGGCAGAAGTGGCTTTTCTCTATGGCATGGTTCAGATGGCTTTCGGGGTGATGGATATGCTCTTCAGCGGCTTCGACCCGGGAGATTTTGGCCAGTTAGTCCGCCGCGGCACCTTCGATCAACTACTGCTCCGGCCCTTGAGTGTGACGTTACAGGTGATGGGCTCCAAATTCATCCTCCGGCGCTTGGGCCGCATCTTCAACGGCATCGCGATTTTTGCCTGGGCCGTCTCATCTCTGAGCATTTCCTGGACCGGGGCGAAGTTAGTCTATCTTCCGATTGTCTTCGCCAGTTTGGTCGCTTTTTACGGTGGACTCTTCATCATTGGTTCCACGATCACCTTCTGGACCGTCGAATCGGTCGAAGTGGTAAATATCTTCACCTACGGCGGTACGGAGATGATGTCCTATCCTATGAACATTTACCAGGATTGGATGCGCCTCTTCTTCACCTACATCGTCCCCGCTATCTTTCTCAACTACTATCCGGCACTTTACTTCCTCGACAAGCCCGATCCCTTCAACTTCCCCTACTTCGTTCACTTTCTAGCTCCCCTGGCGGGGTTCGGTGTCATGTTCCTCGCCCTAAAATTCTGGCATTTCGGCATACGCCATTATCAAAGCACGGGCACATAGAGGATTGCTCAACCGTAGCCCGATACGTTAAGAAACAGATCATATTTTTCGTCTGCTTAAAAGTTTAACCTCTGATATCTTGACAATCAAATCCAATTCTGTTACAATCATCTATGTGGAAACGAGAAATATACACAGAAATTATGGAAATCAGGTGGGTTCTGCCTGGATCACCCTTGATATGCTCCAGGTAGATAATTCTTAACCATTCCTATCCATTATTGTTGAGAGCGTAACTTTTCATCTGCCGTCCGTTATACTATGTTGAACTTGGGAATCCCCATAAATCACGATGGGGATTATTTTCGGTAAATCTGATAGCAATGATTCGGCATCCATACCATCTCGGACGCTCAAAGGACTGGTGTGAGTTTACCGCCTCCTTTGTTTGCCTCGTCATGGAATATATTTGATAAGGGTCGCCTCGTAGGTTGCGTGGAGATCACCTAGAATGCGGAAGAATTTTTGACTTACGCCCGGCGGAGCTTGCCGATATACCGCCCCGTTCTCTTCCCCAGATCCTGTGAAGGCTCTTCTATTATACATGGCATAGTAGCTGTTAAAGATGGTTCAATTGTACCTATCAATTTGTCATAGTATGTTTAATAAAATCCCACCCCATATAAACGTATGCATGACGCATGCGAGTGGCAGGAGTATCTAACTATTGGAATTAAAAAATTATGCCTTCCTTTTGTGGCGTTGGTCGTGGTTGATCGTGCTCTTTACGCTGGCAGCCGGTTCCGCCGCTTATGTTACCACCCAGCGCACCATCTTTATCTACCAGGCAACCACCACGTTTGTTATCAGCCAGGCGCCGGTATATTCCGCGACTCCGGAGTACTACATTCTTGCCACTACTGATCGTCTGGCGCGCACCTACGCGGAATTAATGCGCAAGCGCCCCGTCTTGCAAGAGGTCATTGCTAATTTGGGGTTAACCACAGATCCCGGTTCTCTTGCCGGTAATATCAACGTCTCTGTCAGCCGGGATACTCAGTTAATCACCCTCTCCGTGCAGGATACTGATCCCCAACGCGCCGCCGATATCGCTAATGAAGTTGTCAAGGTCTTTAGCCGGCAGAATGTGCAAATTCAGTCCAGTCGTTACACTGCCACCAAACAGAGTCTGGAAAAAGAGTTGGCCCGGGTCCAGGCCGACATAGATAAAACCCAGGCTAGCATTGACGCCATGCTGAATGCAGTCACCCCGGAAAAGTTGGGGCAGCAGAGCACTACCCCATCGCCTCAAGGGATACCTGCCCCTGAACTCCTCCTGCCTCCCGAGCAGAAGGTGATATACGACCGGCTGCAGACGCAGACCGCCCAATCCCGCAATAACTACGCCGTCCTGCTCAAGAGCTATGAAGATCTACGCTTTGCCGAATCCCAGGCCTCCAACATTATCAACGTCATTGAGGAAGCCCTCCCCGGCACAGTCATCAATCCTCGTTCGCTGAATAGAATTTATCTACCGACAATTATGGGAGCCTTGTTGGCCATAGGCTTGATCTTCCTGATCGATTACCTGGATGATACCGTTAAGACCACTGAAGAAATCGAAAGCATGACAAGTAGTTCCATCCTGGGAGTCATTGCCCAAATTTCCGGTCAGAATCCGCGCGAGATGCTGGTAGCTGCCCACAATTCCCGCTCCCCCGTCACCGAAGCCTACCGCGTACTGCGGGCCAACATCGAATTCTCCGCCGTGGACCGCACCATCCGCACTCTGTTGGTGGCCAGCAGTGGTCCATCCGAAGGCAAGAGTACCACCGTCGCTAACCTGGCCATTACTATGGCGCAGGGCGGTAAGCAGGTAATCCTGGTCGACACCGATCTGCGCCGCCCCACTCTCCACAAGAGCTTTGGTCTCAACAACCGGGAGGGCGTTACTTCCGCCTTATTGCAGCCCGATAACGACCTCTCAAATTATCTTATCCCCGCCGGGATCGATAACCTGCGCCTCTTGACCAGCGGCCCGCTGCCGCCGAATCCCGCCGAATTATTGGGCTCCCAACGCATGGTCACCCTCATTCAAGCCTTGCAGTCCCAGGCCGACATTGTGCTCTTCGACAGCCCGCCCGTCTTATCGGTCGTCGATGCCAGCCTACTGGCCCGCATTTGTGACGTTACCCTGGTAGTCGCCCGCTCCAGGTCCACCCGCCGGGTGGCGTTACGAAAAATGCGAGAGCAATTGCTCCAGTCCGGCGCCCACCTGGTAGGCATCGTTCTGAACCAGGTCTCAGCCTCGGAAAGCTACTATTATTACAACTATTACCATTATCACGATTATTCATCGGCTGCCGGAGAAAAGAACCAACTGGGTCGCGGCCTGCTACAGCGCATACCCCTGATTTCCGGATTTATGACTTCTAGAGCAGACCGGCGCAACGGCCATAGCGCGCAACCCGAGCCCGCCTCCCTACCTGAACATCCAAATTCCACGTAATCTGAAATTTAAATCATGTGTGGCATAGCCGGCATCATTCTCGACCCCGAGCGCTCCCTGATAGACCTGGAAACCCGTCTCCAGGCCATGAGCAGCGCTATGGCCCACCGCGGTCCCAACGATGCTGGCTGCTACCTTTCCCCCGCCAGAAATGCCGGGTTGGCCAACCGCCGCCTGGCAATCCGGGACCTTTCCCCCGCCGGCCATATGCCTATGTCTAACCAGGCCGGTAGCGTATGGATCACTTACAACGGTGAGATCTACAATACTGCCGAGCTGCGTCAAGAATTGGAACATGCCGGCTACATTTTCCACTCCCACAGCGATACCGAAGTCATCTTGCACGGATACGAAGCCTGGGGCGGATCCGGCGTCGTGGCACGCCTGCGCGGCATGTTCGCCTTCGCCATCCTTACCCTGGCACCCCATTCCCAAACCGTGCAATCTTTATTCCTAGCCCGCGACCGGCTAGGGGTCAAACCCCTCTACTTTGCCCAGGCAGCCGGCGGCTTGCTCTTTGCTTCCGAAATTAAAGCCCTACAGGCCTCAGGTTTGCTGAGCCGCGAGATCAGCCCGGCCGGCCTGGTAGGCTACCTATCCTTCGGCGCCGTTCCCACACCCTGGACCATCTACCAGGATGCTAAAGCCCTGCCGCCGGCCAGTACCCTGACCTGGCAAAACGGCGCCCATCAGATCCGCTCCTACTGGCAACTCCCTATGGAGGACGCAGCGGGCGGGACCTCACCATCGCCCTCCTACGCCGCCGTGCTGGAGCAGACGCGCGCCCTGCTGGCGGAGGCGGTGCGCATCCGCCTAGTGAGCGATGTCCCCCTGGGCGCCTTCCTCAGCGGCGGCCTGGATTCCAGCGCCGTGGTAGCGCTGATGCGCCAGGCGACCACCGGCCCTATCCGCACCTGCGCTATGGTCTTCGACGAGACAAAATACAGCGAGGCCCCTTACGCCCGCGCCATGGCCCAGGCCGTGGGGGCAGAGCACTACGAACGTCTCATCACCGCCTCCGACCTGGAGCAGGAGCTCGATCCTATCCTGTACGCCATGGACCAGCCCACCGTCGATGGCGTCAATACCTACTTCGTCTCCCAGACCGCCCGCCAGGCCGGGCTGACCGTGGCGCTCTCCGGCCTGGGAGGGGATGAGCTCTTCGGCGGCTACCCCAACACCTTCCAGGGGGCTCCCCAATTGTGGCGCGCCCTGACCCTGGTCCAGGCGATACCCGGCGGAGGCCCCCTGGCTCGCGCGGCTCTCTCCTTCCTGCCTGACCACCGCCGCTGGGCCAAAGTAGCCGGCGCCCTAACCCGCCCAGCATCCCCCGCCACCGCCTACCTGGCCCGCCGCGGCCTCTTCGCTCCTGCCGAAGTGCAGGCGCTGGTCACGCCCGACCTCTGGCAGGCGGCGGCCCGGGTCTTTGACCCGCTGTGCCATGTAACCTCCCTGGCAGGTGGCGCCGCGCCGGGTGGCTTCGCCTGGCCCCCCCGTTCTGACCGGACCCGAGCCTTCTCCTGGATCAGCCGCGCCGAGCTGCGCACCTATACCCAGCACCAACTGCTGCGCGATACCGACGTAATGAGCATGGCCCACTCGCTGGAAGTACGCGTGCCCTTGCTCGACCACCGCCTGGTGGAAATGGTGCTGCGCCTGCCCGCCGCGTTCAAGCTAGCCGGCGCCGGTCCCAAGCCTCTCCTCGTGCACGCCCTGGGAGACCTGCTACCGCCTCTCATCCGCCAGCGCCGCGACAAACAGGGCTTCACCCTCCCCTTCGATCTCTGGTTGAAGGGCCGCCTGCGAGACCGCATGACCTCCATCCTGCGCCAGGTGCAAAGCCGGGGCTGGCTCCAACCTCAGACGATGGACCAGGTCGCCCGCGCCCATTACGCCGGTCAGCTCCATTGGTCCCGTCTCTGGGCCCTGGCGGCCCTGGGAGCAGTGGCTTGAAAGCCCGTTTACATGGATGGGCTGCAACGGGAATGAACATATCCCCTCGGATTTACAATCGTATCAAAGCGCAAGGTCTGAAATCAATCCCTGGCTATGCATTGTATTTTTTATCTTATCGATTTCGACGATTTTTATTCCACCAGCTTCCCCCATCTTGGTCACAATTTAAAAGGGAGTATCTTTTTTCGCTACGCAATCGGATGCTACCCAATCGGCCGGTACGTGTTAGAATTGCAGATCTCATGTTTTTAATGGCCCCTAAGGGCACAGAGGCCAAAAATATTTGGTCAGGTTCCAGGTTTGAAAGTCATGCCATCGCATTTATCCTGCAGATGCTCCGGGCGGACATGGTTTTTCTTGACATTGGGGCGAATGTGGGGATCTTCAGCCTGGCTACAGCTAAAAAATATCCCGCCGCAAAGATCTATGCGTTTGAGCCTTGTATGTGGACTTTTCAGGTGCTCCAGCAGAACATCTATCTTAATGCCATCAACAATGTAAAGCCCTTCAGAACAGCAGTCGCAGATTATTCCGGAGCAGCCACCTTACAGGTCAACGCTCCTGGTTTAGATGGACTGAATACCCTTGGTAAGCCCAGCCATGTGGGCAATCGTGTGGTCGCTCAGGAAAGCGTGCCTATCACTACTCTGGACGAATTCATAGCCGAGCAAGGCGTTTCTCAGGTTGATATCATAAAAGTTGACGTCGCAGGGGCTGAGTTGTTCGTTTTTCAGGGAGCGAGGGATCTGTTGAGGCGGGCAGATGCGCCCCTCATTCTGTATGATAGCTATCGCGGGTGTACCAAAGGCTTCAACTATCATCCTGCGGAAATCATGTGGTTTCTGCAGGATGATGGATACTCTTTATTTGTGCTTGATAACCAGACCGGCCAACTCATTCGAAGGCGACCCGAACATGGTTACGACGCCCAGATTGTGGCAGCAAAACCGCAGCACCCGTATTTTGGCACCCTTACTTTAGATGTCATATGAGGGTTGCTATGGTCAAACAAGTCTTTGACCTTCATGGGCCCTTGTCTGGTTTCCGCTGGCAACAAACTTCTCCACCCCGCTTATTTGACATATGGCCTGGAAACGCTACCTTGGGGGAAATGTCCTGTTTGTTGCAGGCAGATTGGTATGTGATCACAGATCCTGTCGGGAATTCACGTCATATCAGAACTATTCTCAATAATCCAGCGCTGGTAGAGGTAGTTCGAAAGCATGTAAAAAATGTCTCTACATGGCGCGATATTCCTTTTAATCAGTACGATATTGTTATCACCCTTGACCCGATCCTACAGGTGCCAGAGACATCTCAAACAGTATTTGCCTATTTTGTGATGGAGTCCAGCGATCCTCTTTACCTTCAATCCTTACTAAAACCTGTTGGAAATTATGATCTATTCCTTGCCCATATGTTAGATGCAGACCCAGAAGTCGAGCGGATTCCTCAGCCACTTTCATTCCCATACCTATATTCTTCCGAAGTACCCCGATCTGTGATTGGGATTCAAGAGAAGGAAGAATCCATTTGGGCAGAATGCCATCTACTATAGATGTATAGGTTTGCTTTGAGAAAGCTAGGCAGCGTGTTCGGGTTGAAGGCCAAGCTGCTCTTGGCAATAGCTGCCGAACAACGTCAGGACTTCTGCGGCATGGGTGGCAAAATACTGCAAAGCCTCCTCCACCGACTGCACC
>SHYO01000169.1 GCA_009692745.1 Chloroflexota bacterium | reverse complement strand
TGTGGTTTTTAAGTCTGAATCGGGCATTTATAGCCCGTTCAAAAATGCTATTTTGAGGCCCAATCATCACCTTATGTAAATCTAAACACTACATATTGTGGTGAAAGTATTTAATCAATCCCATATGTAGTGGCTGAGTAGTTACCTTTGGGGAAGGTATAGATCCGCGGATTTAAAGGATCGGGTTGCCAGGTCGCTGTACGCTTTTCCCAATCCGCCACTTCATTCGAGGGAATGAGGGCATCATTGGGTGACAATTGATATGTAAAGCGCGCATCAATCCGCGAGCGGTAGGTTCTGTACCAGATGTCCGTGCCCGGCAGATGAGCCATCCGATTGCCGTAGAAATCGAGTCCGGCCAGACCGCCAACCACCACAACATTTCGCATATCTTCTTGGGCTCGCCAGAGGAATGTCACCCAAATGTGGCTGTTGGTGTTCTCTGCCTGCTCGATCAAAGGCGTGCCTTCCTGGGAAATTTCCTGCCAGAAGTTGTCGAGTGCATTCGAATTTCCAGACTCTATTTCGCGCCTTAAAGCATTCAATTTGGGGCTCAAATGATATCTAGTTATGAACATGTCTCCCCCGCCTGCCGCGCAATCCGCATCAGGTCGGCGACGCTGTTCCTCCCGTCCCGGTCAAGGTCGTAGTTCAGGGTGGAGGTGGGGAGGTGCCAGGCGGCAGCCGCCTGTGCCAGATCCTGGCCGTCCACATCCCTATCTCCGTCCGCGTCACCGTAGAGACAGCGCTCCGTAGCGCCGATGTCGCAGGTGGCGGCGCCATTTCCATCTCCATCGGCCGGGCGGATGTCACCGGGCTGGTCTACTGCCAGGCAGGAGGCGTTGTTGCCCGCATCCAGGGCCAGGCTGGCCGCGATCAAGCTGTGGGTCGGCGTTGGTCCACCGTTGTCTTGCAGAGGACCGAGCCAGGGGAGGATGGGGCTGGCGCCCGTGCCCACCTGGTCGCCCAAGACGGCCGTGAAGGTGCAGCCGGTATTGTCCCCCACCAGGTTGTAGCCCTGGGAGGCCAGCGCGCCTGAACAGTCGGGGTGGCGCGTGACGGGACTGCTATCAATATTACCGGCGATCAGCGTGTTGCGGAAGTTCACCACCCCGGACAGGACAAAGAGGCCGCCGCCCTCTCCGGTGCCATCTCCCTCTTCATCGGCAACATTGTTGGCGATGGTGACGTTGTTGAGGTTGGCCGTCTGGTTGCTATACCTGAGGCCGCCGCCATTTTCCCCGGCGCGGTTGCTGCTGATCGTGCTGTTGTGCAGAGTCGTGGGCGCGAATGAGACCACCCCGCCGCCGTAGCCTTGCGTGTGGTTGTAACTGACCGTACTCTGGTACAGCCCCAGGCCGCCGCTGCTATTGCCGCTGTTGAAGATCCCGCCGCCAGCATCGGCGGCGGTATTGGCGCTGACCAGGCTGTTGGTCAGGGTCAGGAATGTCTGGCTGTATAGCCCGCCGCCGGTGCCGGCGCTATTGCTGAGGACCAGGGTATTGGACAGTGTCACCGTCCCGGCCAGGCTGAGCAGGCCCCCGCCCCAGCCAGCAACCGTGTTGCTGATAATGCGGCTGCTGGTCAGGGAGGCCGTACCGGCGTTGATGATGCCGCCGCCCCCGGCCCCGGTGACAGTGTTGCTGACCACAGTGGTGTTATCCATTATCAGAGTGCCGTAGGTGTAAATGCCACCACCGTTGGATTGACCGGTGTTACTGATAATGGTGCTATTGCGGATAGTGAGATTGCTGGTACTATAGATCCCTCCACCGTAAGCGGAGGGAGCCGAGTTATCGCTGATGGTGCTATTGATGATGGTAAGCGGGGAGTTGGTGTAGATCCCGCCACCGCCATCGCTGAGCCCCACATTCTGGGTGATGGTACTGTTAGAAACGGTCAGGGTACCTTCGCTGCAGATGCCCCCACCGGCGGCCGAGCGGCAGATGGTACCGTAGGATACGTTGAGCCGGCCATTGCGGATGGTAAAACCGGAGATATGGGCTACGACCCCCGCCATTACGTGAAAGATCCGGTCTAACCAGTTAACGCCGCCCTGAATGATGGTGATGGCGGCACCGGCGCCGGCAATATCCACGTCGTTGATCAGGTCCAGGTCGCCGGTGCTGGCGAGGTCTTCGGCCGCACCGGCCCGGCTAAGGGTGTAGGTGCCAAAGGGCACAAAGATAATATCCAGGCCCGGCAGGGCGTTGCTCTCCTGGACGGCGGCGCGCAAGGTACACTCGCCCAGACTGCTGGCGCAAACCCCGTTTCCGGCGCTGACATCCACAGCATCGTTGGGACTATTGACAGTAAAGGAGCGGGTCTCGTAGGCGCCTATATCGCAGACTGGCCCGCCCGCGCCGTCCCCAGGATGGGGACGGGTTACACTCCGGGCATCGGCGGCCAGGCAGGCATTCCCCACGCCGGGCGCGGCCGGGTCTCCCGCATCGATTGCTGGGCTGCCATAGCGTAAGGCGTGGGTCTGGCCCGTTCCCCCGTTGCTGCGCAGGGGCGCCAACTGCGGATCTATAGGGGTTGTCGGGGCGCCAATCAAGTCTGCCTTAACAGGGGTAAAGCCACAGCCGGAATCTTGCCCCACCAGATTGTGACCTTGAGAGGTCAAGCCGCCATAACAATCGGGATGGATTGCGACCGGGCTGCCATCCGCGTTGGCAGCCACCAGGGAATTCCAGAGGTTCATCGTGGCGCCGCTGATATAAACGCCACCGCCATTGCCGTCCTCGGTTTTATCACTGTCGGCTGTATTATAGGCGATCGTTACATTTTTGAGATTGGCCGTACCTGACAGGTGGGCGATCCCACCGCCATCGCCGCTGGCACTGTTATTGCTAATGGTGCTGTTGTTCAGATTCAAGGTTGGGCCCGACTGGTAGATTCCGCCACCCCGCTGGGAACCGGCGCCCGTCTGATTATGGCTGACGGTGCTGCTATTCAGGGTCATAGTTGCCGCGTTGACCAGACCTGCGCCGCTGTTCGCCGAATTTCCGGTCACGCTGGATGTATTCAGCACCAGAGTGCCGAAGTTGGTGATGCCGCCGCCGCTGTTCGCGCTGTTGCCGCTGACTGTGATGTTGTTGAGGGTCAGGGCGCCACTGTTATAGATGCCGCCGCCGCTGCTGGCGTTGTTTTGGCTGATGACGCTATCGCTGAGGGTCAGGGTAGCGCTGTTATACACGCCGCCGCCCGATCCACCAGCAGCATTACCGTTGCGGATGGTGATCCCACTGATGGCGACATTGCCAGCAATCACTTGCAGGATGCTCTCACTCCAGCCCCCGGCGCCTACCAGAATAGTACTCCCGGCCCCGGCGCCGGTAATGGTCATGCTATGTCTGACGTCGAGATCGCCTCTGACGGCGTTATCTTCAGCGGCTCCGGTTTGGGTCAGGGTGTACGTGCCTGAGGGGATGATGATAACATCAGACAGGCCGCGGGTATTAGCTTCCTGGATGGCAGCCCGTACGGTACACTGGTTGCCCGGGAAGAATGGACCGCCGAGGGCATCGCACTCACCATCACCGGGGTCCAAATCCGGCAGATCAAAGAGGAAATTCACGGTGAAGGTGACAGCCGGGAATGCCTGGGCGGCTGGGCTGGCTAGTGAGCCCTGCAACCAGAAAATTACGATTGAAGTCACTGACCAAAAGACTACAGAGCGCTTCTTGCCACTACGCGCCATATGGACCACCTCCAAGCAATAATTTTGCAGAATTAACAAAAGTATAAGTCTGCATGATAATGCTACTGTATAGGATGATAAACGAAACCATCTCCATCTGACAAATAGCCGTCGACCGAAGGAGCAGGGATGAGTGCCGGTATAAAATTCATTACATGACTGAGGAGTATGGTATAATATCTGTGGAGGTATTATATGGCAAAACGCCAACCTAATCCCACGCCAGATTTATTGGTCCGTAGCGATCAACCCTTAATCGGGGTCATTATGACGGAAGGCGACCAAGAGGTGGTGCGCTATTTTGTGGATGAGCAGGACGCGGACGCGGCTACACCTCAAAATAGCATCCAACGGGCACTGGGCCTGGCTGGTGCCTGGAGTGATTTGGATTGGGAAGAGATGGAAGCTGCCCTGGAGACGATCCGGCATGAAAGCCAACCCACTCCACCCATCACTGAGCTATGAGACAGTTCCTCCTCGATACATCCTTGCTTGCTGCCTATCTCCACAATCGCATGATCTTCTCTATGTAGGGTGCCCGTTTTCTTCCTCTGGTATAATGGACCCCCAAAAACAAGACGGAAAAATGGCTAAAAATAAGATAGAATATAGGCCATGAGAAAACACTATAGCGCCAGATTCAAAGCTCAAATCGTGCAAGAACTCTTGAAAGAAAAGCAGATTATATATTAGATGGAACAAAAAATATGACTGAACCTAACTATCAGGAATTTTACAATCCTAAATTGGTAGCTATATATAACACTGTTTGTCCACTAGATGGATATGAAAAATTCTACCTGGAGATTGCTAAAAAAGTATCAGCAAAAACTATAATTGATATTGGTTGCGGTACAGGACTACTAACCTGTGAGTTAGCTAAGCAAGGTTACCAGATGATTGGTGTAGAACCCTCCAGATTGATGCTTGATGTAGCTCGTAAAAGTTCCTGCGGTAAAAAAGTAAAATGGATTGAGGGTAACGCGCTTTCTTTAGAAGAGTTTAATGCTGATTTAGCTATTATGACTGGGCATGTTGCTCAATTTCATCTTGAGAATGAAGAGTGGCAAAACGCGTTAAAATCTATCCATAAAGCCTTGCATCCAGATGGTTATTTAGCTTTTGAGAGTCGTAATCCAGTTGTTCAAACTTGGGCTACTAATAAAAAACAAAATTTTACGGACTGGTACTCACCCAACTTTCGTCGGAAAGTCGTAGATCCTGTGAAAGGACAAATAGAGGTATGGTTAGAAATTATTGATATTAAGGATAAAAAGGTAACAACTGATGTCCACTATCTTTTTACAAAAACTGGTGAAGAATTATTATCTCGTAATACCCTGATTTTTAGAACAAGGGAAGAAATTACCAAGTCATTAAAAAATGCCGATTTCTCCGTTGAGAATGTTTATGGCAATTGGGATGGAAGTCTTGCTAATGAAGAAAGTCCTGAGTTTATTTTTGTTGCGAGACGAAACTAATTTAATAAAGATGGCAGTAAAAACAAACTTTACAAAAGATGACTTTATCGAAATACTTACCTAATATAATTTGTGTGAATATAAAGATTTTTCACCCATCACCGGTTACACCAAGCCTTACACTACCTGACACCTGCTGAACTCTACTTTGGAAAGGGAGACCTCTATCTTAATCCTGCACTTATGGCTGTCTTGACACAGGGGTCCACCTTAGGTATCTTACTCTCCTCGACTTGGGACTTTATAGTAGTTGATGCTTCTGATGAGACGGCTCGATCACACCCTGAGGAGGGATTGTGTCTGCAAATGTTTCAGCCCGGCAGTATGGCGATCTCCTGGTAAGGTACCTTAAGCCGCAATGGCCCAAAGTCGTAGTGCTCGCGGCGCTGCTCTTGGGCAGTATCGCGCTGCAATTGGTTAATCCCCAGATCCTGGGAGGTTTTGTTGACATTATCCAGCAGGGAGGCGCTGGGGATGCCCTGGCCGGCGCCGCGCTGCTATTTCTCGCGGTGGTGCTCATCGGCCAGGTTACCTCTGCCGCCACCACGTATTTCAGCGAGGACGTCGGCTGGACCGCCACCAATGCCATGCGCGTTGACCTGGCGGCCCACCTGCTGTACCTGGATTTGGGCTTTCACCAGGTCCATTCCTCCGGCGAGCTGATCGAACGCATTGACGGCGATGTGGACGCGCTGGCCAGTTTCTTCTCCACCTTTGTGATCAACATCCTGGGGAATCTGATCCTGCTGGCCGGTATTCTGATCCTGCTCTATGCCATGGATTGGCGCATGGGCCTGGCGATCACGCTCTTTGCCGCCATCAGCCTGGCCCTGTTGTTCTGACTTTGCTGGCGAATCCCGTTTTCCGTAGATAGGGTACCGGATTTCGCCGGAGGTTACGCTTAGTAGTGACGTTCTCCACTCCGATTTTCGAAAATTTTCGGCTCCAAAAACAGGTGTTTTGAATTCGCCAGCAGAATCTTGTTCTGGGCGCAGGGGTTAGGGGTACCCTATTTCCGCGCGATGCGCCAGGTCGTAGCCGATCTTTCCAGCTTCTGGACGGAGCGGCTCAGCGCCACGGAGGACATTCGCTCGTCCGGCGCCGAACCGTACGTGCTGCGCCGCATGCACCAGCTTATGCGCGAGTTCTGGATCAAGAATCTGCAGAGCCAATTTATGAGCGGCTTGATGAACAAATCCTGGCTGGCGCTGTTTACTGTGGGGGTGGGCATCATTTTTGCGCTGGGCGCTTACCTGGTCGGGGTGGGAGCCTTGACCGTGGGGGCCGTGTATACCAGTTTCCGTTATATCTCTATGCTCTCAGGCAGCTTACGCGATGCGGCGCAGCAGATGGAAAGCCTGCAGCGGGCGACTGCGTCGTTCCAACGGATTCGCGACCTCTACCAAACTCAGAGCCAGGTGCAGGACGGGCCGGGGGCGGCGATACCTGCCGGGCCGCTGGCGGTAACGCTCAACCAGGTCTCTTTCGCCTATGTGCCAGAAGTTCCCGTACTAAAAGACATCACGTTTCACCTGGCTCCCGCTACGGTTTTGGGGCTGCTGGGGCGAACGGGGAGCGGCAAAACGACCCTGGCGCGGCTGCTCTTCCGCTTCTATGATCCGGTGGCGGGGGAAATCCGCCTGAATGGGGTGGAGCTGCGCACGCCATGCCTGGCTGACCTGCGGCGGCGCATAGGGTATGTAACCCAGGACGTCCAGTTATTCCACGCCTCTATCCGGGATAACCTGACCTTCTTCGACCGGGGCGTTTCCGATGCGCGGATTTTAGCAGCGCTGGAAAACCTGAGCTTACTGTCCTGGTACCAGTCGCTGCCCAATGGGCTAGACACGGTACTGGGCGCCGGTGAATTTGGCCTGTCGGCCGGCGAGGCCCAACTGCTGGCGCTCACCCGCGTCTTCCTGCAAAACCCGGACCTGGTAATCTTGGACGAAGCCTCCTCGCGCATGGATCCGGCCACGGAGCGCTGGCTGGACCAATCTGTTGCCGGCTTACTGCGGGGGCGGACGGCGATTATTATTGCGCATCGCCTGGCGACGATCCAGCGCGTAGATGAAATCATGATCCTGGAAAACGGGCAGATTGTGGAACATGGACTACGCCAGTCGCTCATGGCCGACTCCTATTCCCGCTTTGCCCGCCTGTTGCAGACTGGGTCGATGGAGGAGCTGATATGAAAACCGGGCAGGCGCTCTGGCAACTGGTCCGCTTCCAGGCCGGACTCTATACGACGGCTTTCCTGCTGCATATTCCCCGCTCCACGGTGATTCTATTGCCCGGCTTAATCACGCGCGAATACTTTAACAAACTGGCGGGGGAAAGCCAGTCAAGCTGGAGTATCGGGGCACTGATTGCGCTCTGGATGCTGATTACCCTGGCGCGTATTGCCGTCGAATTCATCTCCAACGCGCTGGATATTACGTTTATGCACCGGGTCATGGCTCTGATGCGCAAAAATCTCTTCACGCACATCCTGCGCCGTCCCGGCGCCCAGAGCCTACCCTTTGCGCCGGGAGAGATCGTCAGCCGCCTGATGGGAGACGTAAACAGCCTGTCGGATTACCTGTGGAACCTGATGTGGGTGGCAGGCGGCATCTCCTTAGGGGTGGCAGGTATTGCGGTGATCGTGAGCATCCAACCCCTCATCGGCCTGGTGGTGGCTATTCCTATCCTCGCCGTGGTCACGGTTACCATTCTGGTAGGAGCGCGGGTCCAGGGTTACCGCAGAAGCACACGGGCTACGGCAGGCCATGTCAGCAGCTTCATTGGCGAAATCTTTAGCGCGGTGCAGGCCATCCAGGTGGCCTCGGCTGAACCCGCAGTGCTTGACCATTTCCGCAATTTAAATACTGCGCGGCGCAAAGCCGCGCTGCAAGAGCGCCTCTTCGGTGAAGTCGTACAATCCTTCGCTAACAACTCGGGCGACGTTGGGACCGCTGTTATGCTGCTGCTCGTTGGCCAGACGTTGCGCTCCGGCGCTCTCACGGTGGGAGACTTTGCCCTGTTTGTGTATGCCATTTTCATGGTGACCGGCTTGCCCTATTCCGTAAGCGCTATCGTAACCGGCAATAAGCAGGCGGCAGCTTCCTACGAGCGCCTCACCCCCCTGTTGGAAGGAGCCGCGCCGGGAACACTGGTAAAGCCCGGCCCGGTCTACCTGCGGGGCGATTTGCCCCAGGTGCCGTATACCCCCAAGGCGGAGGGTCACCGGCTGGAGCACCTGCAGGTGACGGGGCTGAGCTACCGCTATCCGGGTTCCGCCCAGGGTATCCAGGACATCCACCTCGATCTGCGCCCCGGCTCCTTTACCGTCATCACCGGGCGGATTGGCGCCGGGAAAACCACTCTGCTGCGCGCGCTATTGGGTCTACTGCCGAAAGAGGGCGGAGAGATACGCTGGAATGGGACACTGGTGGCAGACCCGGCTACTTTTTTCGTGCCGCCGCGCAGTGCCTATACGCCCCAAGTGCCGCAGCTCTTGAGTGAGACCGTCAAGCAAAATATCCTGTTGGGATTGCCGGAGGAGCAGGTGGACCTGCCGGGAGCGATCAGCACGGCAGTCATGGAACCGGACCTGGCAGTATTGGAGCAAGGGCTGGAAACCGTGCTCGGGCCCAAAGGGGTAAAGCTCTCCGGCGGCCAGATGCAGCGGACGGCAGCCGCGCGCATGTTTGTGCGCAATGCCGAGCTATTGGTTTTTGATGATCTTTCCAGCGCCCTGGATGTGGAAACCGAGCGCCAGTTATGGCAGCGGTTGTTTGCGCGGCAAGATGGCGCGCAGGTAACCACCTGCCTGGTCGTTTCCCATCGACGCGCTGCGCTGCGCCGGGCTGACCATGTGATTGTGCTGAAAGAAGGACGGGTTATCGCCGAGGGAAAGCTAGCGGAACTGTTAGAAACATCCGATGAGATGCGGCAGCTCTGGGAGCTGGATATTAGGAATGCGCCAGAATAGGAGATTAATCGAATCATGTCACGTCAACGTGCTTCGGCAGTCATTATCAATGGCAATAGTATTCTAATGGTCAAGATTTCCGACCACGGGCGTTCCTGGTGGTGTCTGCCAGGTGGAACCCTTAAGGAAGATGAAACACCGGAAGAAGCTGTGGTGCGTGAGCTACAAGAGGAGCTGAACGTATCCATTAAGCCCGGCCGGCGGCTCTATGAAGCTGCTATGCCTTACGAGCCGGGGACGGACTTGGGTATCTTGATTGAGGCGCCGGTCGAGATCCCGCGCTTGGGTATTGACAAAGTAGTGGTAGAATGGGCCTGGCGTCCGCTTGCTGAAGTAGGCGACGCATGGCAAGTGGTAGAAGTAAGAAAAGCATTGTTAGACCAATGATTTAGAAATAGGTACGGTGTCGCATATAGAATCCAATCCTTTGCGGTTCAACTGAGCGCCAGGAAGCGATACCAGCCCGAAGCATCGGTGCGTAGGGTCTCGTACTTTTCATGGAGGACTTCGTGCATCTTGGCATGTTCGATGGCAATGACGCCCAGGTCGGTCACGGCGCTCATCTTACTGTCACCTACAAACAGCAAACCGAAACGGTCTATGATTTGCAGTACACGATCCACTGCTGGTACATACAGCCCATCGTCCGCCTGATTGCTTCCCAGTATACTGGGGGCACCACCTGCGTTACCAACGGCAGTCCCAAGGGATCCAGTGCCGCCACCATCACCTTCACCTGTTTCAACGTCGGATCGTCTTTGCTGTGTCCATACTGAAACAGGCTCTCTTCACCCCCAGCATGGTATCCCGAGAGCGTCGTGGCATCCAGCCGCACCCGCTCCGCTTTCAACTCATACACTCGCAGCATATTCCGCCCCAGCTCCCTCTCAATCGCCTCCCAGATCGCCGGTTGGCTCAAGCGCCGCAGCAACAACGTCAGCCGATCGTCGGTGAAGTCCAATTCATGCACTTTCTGCCCCGTGATCCGCGCGATCGTCTCGCCAGCCTGCCGCACCCAGCCCTGCACCGGCAGCTTGCGATGATTGCTCTCTGTCAGAATATGCGCCAGCCAGATGGTACCAATCCAGCCCCAACTCAACCCTTGCTGCCTTCCATGCCGCTTCACATGCCCGTCAATCATCTCCGGCAGGCCCAGTCGCTGCATCGTTTCCAAAAGCAGCGGAAAATCATCTATCCGTTCGGTCGTAATGGTAAGTTCTTGTGTCATCCCCTAAGCTTACCAGGAAATTCGCGATTTGCCTACAAATATCAGCGAAAGGTCAGTGTTGTAGTTAATTTCTTGATTTTCATCAATCGGGGGTTGGTGGGCTCGCCAGCTTTTGAGGCGGTTTGAGGTACCCCGAACCCTTACCCCACTAATACTCCGGCTGCTGGATAGCGTCCCACCAAGCCGGGGGCCAATAGGAGAACCAGACTTTACCGGTGATGTTTCCTAGGGCAAGAAACCCCAGCTAT
>SHYO01000168.1 GCA_009692745.1 Chloroflexota bacterium | reverse complement strand
TCTGGGCTTGATCCCACTTACGGCGGTAGGTGATCTGACCCTCCTGGGCGGAAAGCTGCTTCTCGACCAGATGGAGTACCGGTTGGAAGAAGTTGTAATAGAGCCACATTTTGTCATAGAGCAGATCCAAGAGCCGTTGGTGGCGGTTGGTGTCAAAACGGGCCTCCCCGAAGAAGGCCCGCACCAGGGTGTGGTTCTTCTGTTCCACGATGCGGTTGTCGTTTTTCTGAAAGGGACGACTGCGGGAGAGGGTTGGGGTGAGGACGCTTGCCGAAGAAGCGCAGCAGGTGGTGATTGATGAATTCACTGCCATTGTCAGGATGGATCTCCAGAATGGGGAAGACCAGGCGAGCCAGAATGCGCTCAAAACCGGCCTGCACCGCCCGTTGGCTGCGTCCCAGCAGGGCCACCCGTTCACTCCAACCGGTGGCGACATCTACCATCTGCAGGGTATGGACATAGTCTCCCTGGCTGGCTGGGCCACAGTGATGCACCAAATCGGTTTCAAAGTGGCCGGGCGTGGCTTCATCCCAGGGAATGCGCCGCATGGAAATCTGCTGCGCCAGCGAGTTGCGGCTGGGACGCTTGCGGGGCAGACGGAGGGTATCCTGCCCCACACGGGCCAAGATGCGGCGCACCGTGGAGATACTGATGCGCTGCATCTGATCGACTAAGGGGGGTGTCAGCGTCAACTCCCCATGCCCTGCCAGGTTCTGTGCCAGCCAGGGCAATGCCGGCTGCAGCCGTTCGGCACACGCGTAGTCCAAGCTTTCCGCCATCACTCGCAGGGCATCATCCACCGTGTGATCATAGCTGCGCCCCCGCTGCTTCCGGCGTGACTGCCGTTCCAGTCCTCCAGGCTGCAGCAGTTGAAGCAGGCTCTTGCGATGTAGGCCGGTGATGGTTTCCATCTCATCCAATAGGTGGCTTTGTTCCGCGCGTTGCGCCCGCTGATAGCGTTTGCTCATCAGTTTCAAGTACTTTCGTCGTTCTTCTATGGTCATTTTCCCCGTGTTTGGCATGGGTTCCTCGGTAACATTTTCTTTTGAGTGAACCATACCACTTCGGTAACATTTTAGATGAATGAATACGGGATTTTGACAAACATACCTGACCTATGGATAATAGCCAGGTTCAGATAGTCAATATTGACTATCTGCATCAGGGGAAGACGGTGCCGTCCTGTGAAGAAGCTGGCCAAAGCCCATGATTTGCTGCTCCTGGGGTTACTGGACCAGGAGAGTATGCACGGCTACCGGCTCCATGAGTTTCTGGAGCACCGGCTCTCCTTCGTTTCCGACCTGAAGCGGCCCACCGCTTACCACCTGCTGGAAAAATTCTTCCACCAGGGCCTGGTAGAGCGGGAGGTGGAACGGGAAGGCAAGCGGCCGGAGCGCACGGTCTATCGTATCACCGCCAGCGGGAGGAAACGGTTCGTCCGGCTGCTACGGGAGCAACTGGCCCAGGCGGAGCCGCCGGGTGGCGATGTTGCCTATCTCTTCATGCACCGCCTGGAACCTCAGGAATGTATCCAATTGCTGGAGCACCGCCGCCAGGCCGTGGCAGAGCAGCGTGAGGTTACCGCCTCGCTGGTCCAGGTCCATGGGCTTGCTTCTCCTGCCCGCCTGGTACTGGAACATACCCTGGTCCATATCGAGGCGGAGCTAACCTGGCTTGATAGGTCCGTGCGCCACTTGAAAGCAGGCGAGTAAGCATCTTGCCCGCTCAAGCACCATAACTCCCGTAAGTGCGGACCATAAAGCAGAGGAACTTCCCGTAGGTGCGGTTTTCAACCGCATGCTTTAAAGTTAGGAGCGCGAGCGTCTCGCTCGCATCGGCGAAATTGCGCTTCTTGACGGCAAAGGCACTCCGGCTATAATTCAAGTAAATCGTGTACTATTTGGCACAATTGGATCCTCCAATAGACAATCAAAGAACGCCTTGCTATTATCCTCGCAGCAGCAGGCATCCAATTTGTAGTCTTGGTCTCCTAAGCGTGCAAAGTTAGAAATCGGCCATATCAGTGGCGCTTTAGAAAGGGAACATCATGGATCCTCAGGTTGGGATGGGGCCGGTACGGTGGTTTCGGCGCCTGGCGTTGATTGCGACACTGGCCACCTATGCCCTGATCGTTATCGGTGGGATTGTGCGCGTCACCGGCTCCGGCCTCGGTTGTCCTGACTGGCCGCTGTGCCACGGGCAAATCATACCACCGCTGGAAGCCACCGCCATCATAGAATATTCCCATCGCCTGGCGGCCGCCCTATCCAGCCTGGCGATCATCGTCACCACTGTTTTCGCCGTGCTGCGCTTCCGGCGCGAAGCCGCCATCTTCCGCCCTATGCTGTTGGTCGTAGGGTTACTGGTGATCCAAATTGTACTGGGCGGCATCACCGTCTTGAACGAATTGCCCCCCGCAGTCGTAGCAGTACACCTGGGCAACTCCCTGTTGATCCTGGCAGCCCTGTGGGTTGCCACATATAATGCCTATCAGCTATCCGCCTCGTCGGCCACACCGCCGGTTGCCGCAGACGCTGTGGCGCTTGATGGCCGCAGAGAGGGGTATGGGCGCCTGGTTTTTGCCAACAGCGTGGCGGTGTATGCCCTGATCGTGATTGGCGCGGTAGTTGCCGGTTCCGGCGCCGGTCCCGCCTGCCTGGATCTGCCCTTTTGCCAGGGGCAGCTCTTCCCGGCCAACAGCCTGTTGGGCCAAATCCATATGATCCACCGCCTGGCAACCACTGCCACCGGTCTGCTGCTGGCCTATACCATCACCCGCACCTGGCGCGATTATCGCGGCGATAGCCGCTTGACGAAAGTATCGCTGATCACGGGCATCCTCTTCCTGGGCCAGGCCCTCGCCGGCCTCAGTATGGTGATCTGGGTTATGCCCGCCTGGTCGCGCGGGCTGCACGTGGCGCTGGCTGCGGCGACCTGGTCCGGCATCATTATGTGGGTGTTGAGCGTCTACCAGCCCGCCCGCGGGCGCGCTACCCGCCAGGACGGTAGAAGAGTAGCCCGGCGCGCAGAAGCAGGGGACAAACGCCGCTCTTCCATCCTGCAACCCTCCTCCCTGGCGCACCTGGAAGCAGAGCAGACGTATGAAGCGGCGCACGCGGCGCAAATTCCCGCACAGGATGCGGCACAGGCCGCTGCCGCTCAGGATAATGTTCGCGTGGCGGCCGAGGACACATCTCCCCCCACCTGGCGGGATTATTTCAGGCTGACCAAGCCCTGGATCATTGTCTTGCTCTTGGTGACCACCCTGGGCGGTATGTTCATCGCGCAACAGGGTATGCCCCCTCTGGGTCTGATGCTGGCGACCTTACTCGGGGGCTTCATGGCCGCCGGGGGCGCTAACGCCATGAATTCCTATATTGACCGGGATATTGACGCTGTGATGTCTCGCACCAGCCGCCGCCCTATGCCCAACCACCGCATCCCACCGCGCCATGCTTTGCTCTTCTCGCTGGCCTTGTGCCTGGGCTCTATCCTGACGTTGGGCTTCTTTGCCAACTGGCTGGCCTCTATGCTGGCCTTCGGTGGCTATGTCTATTACGTGGTGGTCTATACCCTGTGGCTGAAGCGGACCACGCCCCATAATATCGTCATTGGCGGAGCAGCGGGGGCGATTCCGCCGATCGTGGGCTGGGTAGCCGTCACCAACCACCTGGAGCTGGGTGCGCTGCTGCTGTTTGCCATCGTCTTCTACTGGACGCCGCCCCATACCTGGGCGCTGATGTTGATGATCAAGAATGACTATGCCCGCGTTAATGTACCAATGCTCCCCGTGGTCAAAGGGGATACGGAAACGATCCGCCAGATCCTGCTCTATACCTTGATCATGTTGATCATTACCTTCTTGCCCTTCGTGATCCGGCTAGGCAGCATCGTCTACCTGCTCCTGGCGCTTTTGCTGGGTGGTTGGTTCCTCATCCTGGCAATCCAGCTTTGGCGCGATCGCAGCAAAAAGACCGCGCTGCGCCTCTATAAATACTCCATGCTCTACCTGGCGTTGATTTTTATGGCCCTGGCGCTGGACCGGGCCATCGTGCCGCAGCTACCGGTCCTGGCATTACCACTGTTCTAAGGGGTAGAGGGAGGGGATTTGCCGGATATTCGCCATTTACCGTTAGCAGCATTACCCCTGGTGGTGGTTGATGTGGAGACCACCGGGCTCAATCCGCGCCAGGGAGACCGGGTGGTGGAGGTAGCCTTGCTGCGCTCACAGCCGGGGAGCGATACCCAATCGTTCGAGTCCCTGGTTCATCCAGCACGGCTGGTCTCTGCCGGGGCCTTCGCCGTCAATGGCATCTCCAATGAGATGCTGCAGGGCGCGCCCGCGTTCGGCGAGATTGCCGCCGGGTTGGCAACCTTATTGGACGGCGCCGTTCTCGTTGCACATAACGCCCCTTTTGACCTGGATTTCCTGACGGCGGAATTTGCCCGCTCCGGCCATTCCCTCTCCCCTCCGGCGATCATCGACACCTGCGCCATTGCACGCAACCGCTACCACTTCCGCTCTAACCGCCTGGAAGATGTGGCCCGTCACCTGGGCATCGACACATCCCGCGGCCACCGCGCCATGCGTGATGTCTGGACCACCTGGCAAGTGCTGGTCCACTTTATGGAGGATCTCTCCCCCCAAGGTATCATCACCGTCGGCCATTGGCAGGCGCTGCAAGGGCCGGTTAGACGGCGGTGGTAAATATGATTTATTCCAACAAGCCATTCTCTCCGCGGATAGAAAGCCTTACGGTAAAAAATTACCGGGTGCTGCAGAATGTGCAATTCAAGGATCTTACTCCCCTGGCCGTTTTCATCGGCCCGAACGGGAGCGGCAAGTCCACGGTCCTGGATGTCTTTGCTTTCCTGAGCGAGAACATGCGTGAGGGGTTGCGACCGGCGTGGGATCGGCGTGGGCGATTTAAGGAGATGCGCTCTCGTGGCGCCACCGGCCCGATCACCATCCAACTGAAATATCGCGAAGCCCTGGGACAACCGGTAATTACCTACCAATTAGAGATTGACGAAGACCAGCAAGGGCCTTTCGTCAGCAGCGAATGGCTCCAATGGCGCCCGGGTACGGCCGGGAAACCGGTACGCTTCCTGGAATTCGCCCGGGGAGCCGGATATGTAATTGCTGGCGAAAAACCGAGCAGCGCTGATCAGGGGGCAACCGAACGTTTTGATGCTCGCGATACCGTAGCTGTGAGTGTCCTGGGGCGGCTGGCGGCCTATCCACGGATTGGGGTGCTACGCCGTTTCATTACCGCCTGGTACCTTTCCCACATCTCTACCGGGGAGCTGCGCACCGTCCCCGAAACCAAATCCCAGGAACGACTCTCAGTGACCGGCGATAACCTGCCGAACGTGATACAACATTTTCAAGAACAGTATCCGCAACAATGGGACCAGATTCTGCAGATTCTGAAGTTGCGCGTGCCGCAGCTAACTAATGTGATTCTGGACCAACTTGCTCCCGGCAGGCTGTTGTTGCAAATAAAGGATGCCCCCTTCGCCGAGCCTATACCAGTCCAATTTGTATCCGAAGGGCTGTTGCAATTGCTAGCGCACCTTATCCTGCTCTGCAATCCAGAAGCGCCGCCGCTCATCGGCATTGAAGAGCCGGAGAATCATATCGCTCAGCACCTGCTCGCGGAATTAGCCGAGATTTACCGCTCAGCTACCCGGCGGACACAGTTGTTGATTACCACCCACTCTCCTTTCTTTGTCAATGGACTTGCACCGGAGGAGGTGTGGGCACTCTCCCGCAATAGCCAGGGTTACACCCAAGCCCGCCGGGCCGCTGAGATGCTGGGCATTAAAGAATCTATGGCGGAAGGCGCTCAGTTGGGGTATCTGTGGACAGAGGGGCATTTTCAAAACGGTACTACCACCCTAAAACCCGGTAATACTGAAAACCTAAGCAGGTGAGAAATCCAAAGAGCTGGACCGGATGCACATCGAATTCTACGTAGAGGAACGATCCGCTGAGGTTGTACTTGATTGTCTACTGCCGGCCATCCTGGGACCAGCCATTTCTTTCAAAATCTATGCCCACCAGGGCAAACCCGATCTACTGAAACAACTACCTTCCCGTCTGCGCGCATACCGGAACTGGATACCGCCAGATTGGCATGTAGCAGTCCTGATCGATCGAGATCAGCAAGATTGTCTTGCACTGAAAGCGGTACTTGAAAAGTATGCAACTGAAGCCGGATTAGTGACCAAATCGGCGGCGCCGGCCGGGGCAAAGTTCCAGGTTTTAAACCGGCTGGCAATTGAGGAATTGGAGGCCTGGTTTTTCGGGGATATAGCTGCTATCCAGGCAGCTTTCCCGGGGATTCCGGAACTCGCCAGAAAAGCCCGTTACAGAGATCCCGACGCAATAAGGGGAGATACATGGGAAGCTCTGACGCGAGAGCTAGAGCGGAAAGGATACAACCCTGGCGGAAAAATCGGGGTCGCCAGACAGATTTCCGCTCATATGCAACCTGCACTGAATCGATCCCACAGCTTCCAAATCTTTCACCGGGGTCTGTTAGAGCTGGCCAGGTAAAGCTCTGCGACTTACATTCCCGATTGTAAAGTCCTGCTGGTCACTCTTCTGTACCCGGATATGCCGGAGAGCAGCCAGCATACCAGAAACAGGAAACCCGATGTTGCCAGGAGCGGGAAAAACAGCCCGCCGGGCAGCTTCCCGCTAACCGTTAGGTTCCAGGCATAGAAGGCCAGGAAGCTGCCGGTGGCAATAACCCCACCCCACCCTTCCCGGCGCCAGGCCACGACGAAACCCAGCAGCAGCCCTAGCGGGAACAACATGATCCCTACCATTTCCCCTGGCGCGGCGTTAGGCAGATGCGAAAAAAACCTTCAACGATCATAAAAAGCAGCGCGAATCCGATGCTGACAGCACTCCAAACCCTGCCGATACCTCGCAGGAGTAACATCCCATCTGTGGATAACAACCCGGTGTGCTTCATAATTTGGCCCTTTTCGACCTGGGATAGAAGTATGTATAAAAATATTTCCAGGCCCCTATGGTGCGGTATTTCCATTATATAGCAGAAAGGTCTAAAATTTGTCCTAAATTGGTCTTAAATATCAGCATAACAGGAGAAACCTATGCCAATTATTTCATCCCAGGATCTTTTGAGCCTCGGCGAACGCATTTTCATCGCGGCGGGCGCCCCGCCTGCGTACGCTCGCCTGGTGAGTTCGGCGCTGGTGGAAAGCAACCTTGAAGGACACGACTCCCACGGCGTGATCCGCATCTCGCATTACATCGGATATATTAAGGAAGGTCGTTTACAGCCGGCCGCATCTCCCAAGATCATCCGCCAGAACGCCTCCACCGCGCTGGTGGATGGACAGGTAGGCTTTGGCCAGGTGGGAGGACAATTCGCGGTAGACCTGGCCTTGCAACGCTTGCAAGTCGGCCAATCGATTGTTGCGATCGGCCTGGAGAACACCTTTCACGTCGGGCGCGCCGGTGACTATCCGCGGCGCCTCTGCGATGCGGGATATGTGGGTATCGCCTGGGTCAACGGCACCTTCACGAGCGCGGCGGTAACGCCCTACGGCGCCACACAGCGTCTATTGGGCACGAACCCCTTTACTATTGCCCTGCCCACCCAGGGGAGCTTCCCCTGGGTCTTGGATTATGCCACCTCCGTGTCTGCCGAAGGCAAGCTGCGGGTAGCACGCGACAAGAAAGTGCCTGTGCCGCCCGGCGTCATCGTGACGAAGGAAGGCCAACCCACTACCGACCCCGAAGATTATTATGCCGGGGGGATGCTGCTGACCATGGCCGGCTACAAAGGGCACTGCCTGAGCTTGATGGTCGAGGCCCTGGCCGGGATATTGACCGGCAACGGTTGCGGCGCTTTGCCCCATACCCAAAAACCAGGCAATGGCATGTTGCTCATCGGACTGGATATAGAAGCCTTCCGCCCGCTGGCAGAGTTTACCGGTGAGCTAGGGGAGCTGACCGATGCGCTGCACCAGGCGGCCACCGCCCCCGGACAGACCGGCGCCCTGGCTCCCGGTGAAGTGGAATATCGCGCCCGCCAGCAGCGGAGTGTGGCTGGTATCTCTCTGCCAGATCAAACCTGGCGCGACCTGAGCAATACCGCTATCGAGCTGGGCGTTGCAGTGCCGGCTATAGACGGTCATTAAATCTTCCCACTTTTGCAGCATGACGTGTGATTAATCGTTTAATCTACGTTTATAAAAGTAACCGTACTTCAGCAGAGCCATGAAATTGATAGACAGTGATTATCCAAGCGCAAGCATCTTTATTGAGAGCAAGATTGAACACAATCGTTTATATTGAGAATAAGGGGCTGCGGGGTCGGTCCACGTAAAGCGAGCTTATTGAGACAAATTACTGAGAGGCTTCCAGGTCGCGCGGGAAGCAGTAAGAAGTGGCAGGGCAAAAGCGTCTGATCTCATTGCGGGCGCTTTTGCTATTTATCTCGCCCCATAAAGGACCTGACGAGGAGTCAATGTGGAAATCTTGGAAAACCGGGATCAATGGTATGAAACCTACAAGCACGGTTGGCTGGCCCATTTCCAGGTCAGCGGTGAAACCAATTTCAAGCTCTATACACGTCCCAAAAATGAGACCTCTCCCGCCGGACCGGGCATCGATCTGCGCCAATCGCGGCTGATCTATATTTCCTCGGCCGGCGGTTACCTGCCCGCAAGTCAGGAACCTTTTGATGCCCCCAGCCCTCTGGGAGACTACTCCATCCGGCTCATTCCCACTGATACGCCCCTGGACAGGCTGGCCTTCGCCCATACCCATTACAACCACGAAGCCGTCAATCTCGATCCCCAGGTGCAGGTACCGTTGCGCCACCTGGAAGAGCTTAGGGCCGAGAGCGTCATCGGCTCTTTGACGCCGGCCATGATCAACTTTATGGGGTACCAGCCCGATGCCACCCGTGTCATAGATGAGATGATCCCGCATATCCTGGAGGCTGTTCGGGCGCAAGGCGCCCAAGGGGCTTTGCTGGCGCCTGCTTGACCAATCTGCTGCCAGTCCGTGGGACTGGTTGCGCGGGCTCTGGAAATGGCAGGGATTGCCACCGTAGTCACGAGCTGGAATACCAACGTGAACCGAATGGTTTACCCACCTCGCTCCACGGTAACCCGGCTGGGGCGCGGCGCCACCATAGGCCGGCCCTATGACGCAGCGCAGCAGCGCCGGGTTTTGGAAGCTACTCTGGCGCTGCTCTCCCGACCGGCTCCTCTTGACCCGGTAGACTTAGAGGAGAGTTAGAGGCCAAACCTTCGGCAAGCCCATTATTCGCCTGTCATAGCAGAAAGCAGAAGCGCATGATGAAATCCCCTTTCCCTTATCACGGCGACTTCGGATGCATTTTCAATGATCGCGCCACGACTTCTTTGATAATCCTCTCCCGTTCAGACTAGAAAGCAGCCAGGGCTTCAGGAAGAAAGCGGTCCATTTATTGAGGGTTGGCATAGCCATATCTCCTCTGCCTTTGTCCGCCGATTACAGCTACTTGTTACCACTACCCAGCTCGATAGTATACATCTGGCCGGGCCGGGTTTCAAAAGAGATACGCTCTCCGGCCATGTCAAAGGAAACTACCGCACCGCTCCCTGCTGTAACTCGCGGCGCGGCGGGACCCCAGGATCAGGAGACCCGGCAAGGACCGCCGATGGTGCTGGCAATGGTGGTCGTACCAATTGTCCCATTTTCCAGGCTGGAAGAGACCAGGAAGCCACCCTCCGCCCGCAGTGGTGAAGCTGGCGCCTTTGTCCCTGGGCCAGGCTGGGAAGAGGCGAATGACTTCGCCATAGCTCTGGCACAGCAACTCGGTGATGGAGAAGGGCATGGCGAAATCTTCCACCTGCAATCCGTACAGGTAGACGCGTTGCAGGGCGAGCATCCCCTCTTCCAGGTTGAACATGGCGGGGGGCCAGTCGGATAGCGACATTTGATCACCGCATTGCGCACCATGTCATACGCCTTGGCCATCTTCAGCCGGGCGGCAGACACATCCAGGCTGAATGAGAGGAAGTTGTGGGTAAAAGCATCCTCAAATTTGAATTCCTCCACCGCCTCGCGGATCAGCCCCGCCAATTCCGTATCCGACTCCGGGTCGACCTTCACCGGGGAAAATCAGCGGGCCGGCGATATAGCCGCAGTACAGGAAACTGCTGGCTGAGTATATATCCTCCGCAGTCTGTTCTTTATGGTCGGCGATGCGCTTGTGACCATCGTACTCGATAATGTTATAAGGAGGCACCCGCTTTAGGCCATCGGTCCAACGCTGCTGCCACGCGGAAAGCGAAGCGGAAGAAGAGCAGATCCTGAAAAATATTGCGATAGATCGGGTTATTCTCCAGGCAACTGCTGGGGAAGATGTCGCCGCCGAAGCGCTCCTGGTATTTTTCCAGATAGTTCCAGTAGAACATGGCGACACTCTTGACCACCGGGTATCCCACCCGGCGCAGCCAATCCTTGTCCTTAGTGTATTGGTAAGACTTTGCTGGCGAATTCGGCCGGGCATAAGTGGTCATTCAGAGTTAATCTGGTATCATAGGGAGGACGACGGAGTTTTTCCCTGACAAATTTTACCCTGCGTGTTAAGTAGTTGATCACATAGGAGATCAGCATGTCTCTCCAGC
>SHYO01000167.1 GCA_009692745.1 Chloroflexota bacterium | reverse complement strand
ATGTAGTGTTTAGATTTGCATAAGGTGATGATTGGGCCTCAAAATAGCATTTTTGAACGGGCTATAAATGCCCGATTCAGACTTAAAAACCACAATATGTAGTATGTTAGACCTTTCATCAGTCTATATCCGGTGGCTGAGTAGTTACACTTCTGGAAGGCATATATCTCTCCAGAGTTATCTCCGGGACAAAAAGACGCCCTAAAGAAAATGATGAAAGGAGAACCCGTTAGCCGTCAAGAGAAGCGGATTCTACAAAATCTCTGTAGATTGGGATTGGTTAAGCCCCAAGGAAACAGCTTTGGACTTTTTTCTGAGGATTTGGGAAATGCTCTTGTTAAGTCACCAAAGCTGGAAGACTACAAAATATTCCAATTTTTCTCGCAATGGGGAATAATTTTTCTCGTATTTTTAGCCATGTTGGCCTGGTGGCACGAACTTCTTAAATCCAACATGGAGGGGTTAAATTTCTTTTCAATCTTGGTAATTATGATAATTCTACTATGGTATTTAGGAATCAAGTTTCGACCAACGTTCAACAAGAATAAACTTTCACGTAAAGATGCACTACCCGATATAGATAGTTGGGATTCCTTTTTACCACCGGATTCTTCAAGTAAAGGCCTGTTAAAAAAGTCCTTACAGATTTTGTTTGATGCTATAAAAATGCTTCTGTTACCCAGTTGGAAAATCAATTTGGGGAGCGCCATCATCGCGATCTTGCTGATTATAGCGTCTGCCAGAATGATGCAGGTTTACTTAAATTACTGGGATAAACCTCAAAGATTTACAGGTAAGGAAATCTTTGGTAATTGGCCTGATAATGATGGTTTTCGTATAGAACTTCCCAGGTATACTACTGTTGGAAGGGATACGAGGATTACCGTATACCCATCCAAAATACCTATTGCCGTAGGCTATTCTATCGACGACAGTTTTATAATTCAGAATGAAGTAATACCTTGGAATTGGATCATCGCAGGAAACATTTGGGCGGGTCCAAATTGCAGCATGTTGGTAGGAATCCAGCCATGCGAAATTATATTTACGCCCAAAGATTTATTCGGCCAGCCATCATTACCTTTTCCGGTCAATATTATTCTGACTCCGACAAATTCACTTACTAATACTATTTTAAAACCTTGGGAATTGCAAAGCATCTCAGATACCGAAAAATTTGGAGACTTGCCATTTCAGATTTACGGCGAACCACCAGGGATTGGGGGATTTTTTAATTTCTTCGGTGACTATGCCCGTATCACAGAGATTTCCGTTATATTTATAGCTGAGTTCATGTTTGTGCTAGGTTGTGCCCGATTCTTGTATGAAATTGATTTATGCCCTCGGATATCATGGTGGTTATTTAGCTGGTTTGTAAAAATTCCCAAGACTCGCTGAACACAAAGAGAGGGAGATATGCCGCTTTTGATACAACTGTGTATGGCCATTGCCCTGGTTTTCTGGGGTATTCTCTCCATGTTGGTGAGCTGGGGACCAATCGGAATGAGACGCTTTACATTTTTGTCCAATGTGAATTATGGAGCCCCTAATGGACCCGCCATGTTTATCGGCGTTTTTTTCTTGGGCGTGGGAGTAGCTATTTTGGCAAATTCACTTGGCTGGTCTCCCAACCCTGAGGCCATGCCAATCCTGATGAGTGTAACGGCCCTAATATTTGGTGTACAATTGGCGATCGGACGCACCAGATTTGAAAATAACCTTAGCTTGACGTTGCGGAAGAACCCTCCTCCTGATGACGTTGGAAAATACTCCAGGCCATTGGGATGGGTTATCTTTTTCGTAGCCTTGTATGCTCTGGGTAGTTCTCTTCACCTGTTTGGCTGGAATTTATCACGCGAAATGGTTTCTGGAATTGTAGTGGTGTGTGCTACATTTTTTATCTCCGTCCTGGCGAACTTGTTGACAGGTTCGACTCCGCTTCCCGATGGGGTAAAAACGTGGCTTCCGGCCGGCACCGGCTTGATCATTTTTATACTCATCTTATTCCAGCTACCCTCATCTTCCAATGTCATTAGAGATGGCATTTCGACAGTTATAATACCCTCAGTGACACAACAAAAATCCGCTACGCCAACTCCCGCCAAGATAGAAATTGTGGCAAATAAAAGGGTGATTACCATAGGTGAGAAGGTTACTCTCACGGCTCAGGTGCCAAATAATTTCTCTGCAGCTACATACCAATGGAGTGCTGACTACGGATCTGTTCCGGCGGATCGGGTACCTACATCTTCTGTCACCTACACGGCTCCAAACTATACAACTCCAGATCAAATTCGCGTTACAGTACGAGATAGTAATGGGAATATGGCGTATGGCGAATTAAATCTTCAGATTGTGGTGTCCAATAGTAGCAATTAAAGGCAGGATGGTCAATAGCCAGCAATTCCCATTTGACAAAGAAATAACCTGACCCTCTAATGATAGATTTAGAGAATGATTAGTAATCCAAAAGATGACTGCGTGAAAATGGGAGGGTACAAGTAATGAAAATCCCACCTCAATATCAAAATGCTCAGTATCATTTAAACCAACTTTTAGAAGTAATGAAGCTCCACGAGGAATGGCTTAGGAATTGGCCGAACGAAATTCCTTACTCTGCAATGAGAACTATAGCCGATGACATAATTAATCTTGCTCAGCGCCAGATGCATCAGGCCCAAGAAAATGCGTTTAGATTTACAGAGCTGTATTCGAGGTCACAAGAGAGTGCCGGCTCTCAATCATGGGAGGAAATGCGAGCACGGCTACAAGAATACAGTCAGGTTTCCTATGATCTGCTTCTCCTATCCGCCAGGCTGCGCGATCTTGTAAGTTACTTCTGTGATCAGGAATAAGCTTTGATAAAATCCCTTGAAGAAGCCATTTCTCCATAGCGGAAGGCGTTATTGCGGAGGTTTGGGTATAAGCTATGAACGCAAGAAGCCATGCATGTCCCAAGTAATAGCCATCGTCAGCGGGGGGCTGGACAGCGTCACCCTGGCCCACTATTACCACGCGGCCGGGCACCGGCTCCATCTGCTGGCGTTTGACTACGGCCAGCGGCATAAGAAGGAGTTGGACTTCGCCCGGCGGTGCGCCCGGCGGCTGGAGGCCCGGATTGATGTGGTGGATCTGTCCGGCGTCAGCGCTCTGCTCAAGGGTTCGGCCCTGACGGACGACATACCCGTCCCCGAAGGGCACTACGCCGCCCCCAGCATGGCGGTCACCGTGGTGCCCAACCGCAACGCCATCATGCTGTCGGTGGCTTACGGTGTGGCCGTAGCGCAGCAGGCGGATATCGTCGCGGCCGGATTCCACGCGGGGGACCACCCCATCTACCCGGACTGCACCCCGGCGTTTGTCAAGGCTTTCGATAGTATGGCGCAGGTTGCTAACCAGGGGTATGCCCTTGCCGGTCTGCACCTGGAAGCGCCTTTCGTGAACATAACCAAACACGAGATCGTGGCTATCGGCGCCAGGCTGGGAGTACCCTTCGCCGAGACCTGGAGCTGCTACAAGGGACTGGCGCGCCACTGTGGCAAGTGCGGTACCTGCACCGAGCGGCGCGAGGCGTTCCAGTTGGCGGGGGTGGCTGATCCGACGGAGTATGAGGAGGGGAGCGCTTCCCCATGCGGATAGAAAGACGTCGCCGCTGATCAGTTTCCGGTGGATAAGGCTGTCACGGCGAGGGGCAAGGTAAGTTCGTTGCGGTCGTGCCGGCTGAAATTGAATACCGCAAAGCCCACAATGCGTCCATCGGGGGTACGGCGCTCGAACAGATCGTCAGCGATTTCTTCCATCGCGGCGGGAGTCTCCTCAAAGGTGACTTCCAGAAAATCCCCCTCGCGATCATACCATACTTTTACCCCGGCCATACAATCTTCCCTTTCTTGCGACGACTACTGAAGAAAGCCGTCAAAACAAATGCATCGTTCTCCCATAATTTTACCGTAACTAACATATATTTGCGGGTCACAGGGGTTTGATCGTAAAGACGGTGATAGACATGCACCGTTTCATCCGCATCCGCAGCAACAATTAGATCAGGATTTCTGACCGTCTCCTGAAGGCGATTCATCTGCGTTGCCATCTCAGGGTGTTCAAGAATATGTTCCAATCGTTCCTGGGTCAATCGAATGCGACGGTTTTTATGATCGATGAGAACGATGGCATCGTCTTTCATCACACATTATCTTTCAGATGTCGGTTTCCATATTATTGATAAGACTTAGTATATCACGAAATGCTCGATGTTGCTTCAGATCCCCGCAAGAGCACTACGGATCAGCATCAGGGCCAGGACGAATCTGTTCAAGCTACACTTTTCAAAGTGTAGTGCCCGACAAGCAGAAACTTTCTTCCGGGCGTTTGAGGTTTATGCTCACATCGGGTAACATGGGGCTTTCCCTATCATGGACTTACAGGAGGCAAACCGATGTCAATTATCCGGCGATTAAAGCCGCATCCGGAGGCCAAGGGCGAGGCCGGGAAATTGTCAGGGGTACACCGGGGAGCGACGTTCAGCCAGTTGTACATGGGGTCTGTGACCAGGTGCGGGGAGGAGGACAAGTACGGGCAGATCAGCACCCGCAGCCTGGCGCTAGGCCGGGATGAGTACGCTGCCGTTTGGGGACAATTTAGCAAATTTTCCAACAGAAGCCGGGCACGCCAGGCCCGTTGACAGGTAAGAGGCCGCGGGGTATAGTGGGTGCTGAGATAATGGAGGCTGGCCAAATCAGGAGGCAACATCTGTGGGTGTATATAGCAAGCTAGGGATCAGGACGATGATCAATGCGGCGGGGAATGGCACGGCCATCGGCGGGTCGATCATGCCGCCGGAGGTGCTACTGGCAATGCAGGAGGCCAGCCGGAATTTTGTGGATATGAGCGAGCTGCTGGCCAAGGCCGGGCAACGCATCGCGGAGCTGGCGGGGGTGGAGGCCTGTTATATCACCTCCGGCGCAGCGGGCGGGGTGCTGACGGCGGTGGCGGCCTGTATGACCGGCGCGGATTGGGCCAAAGTGCACCAGTTGCCCAACAGCGCCGGGATGAAGCACGAGGTGATCCTGCAGGTGACGCAGCGCAACTTTTACGAGCTGATGGTGCGGCAGGCCGGCGCCCGGTTGGTGGAGATCGGGCTGGCGAATATCACCTATCCCTGGCACCTGGAGGCGGCCATCAACGAGCGCACGGCTGCCATCACCCACTTTGTGGCCTACAGCCCGCCGCAGGATCTGCCCCTGGCCGAGGTGATCGCCATCGCCCACCGCCGCGGCGTGCCGGTGATCGTGGATGCGGCGGCCGAACTGCCCCCCTTCGCCGTGCTGCGCCAGTATACCGACATGGGGGCTGACCTGGTAATCTTCAGCGGCGGCAAGGGGCTGCGCGGCCCCCAATCCTCGGGCTTGATCTTGGGGCGCCAGAAGCTGATCGCCGCCTGCGCCATGAACGGCAGCCCCTTTCACGGCGTGGGCCGGCCGGCCAAGGTGGGCAAGGAAGAGATCATCGGCCTGCTGACGGCGGTAGAGCTGTTCGCTGACCCGGAATATGAGCGGCGCGAGCTGGCAGCGTGGGCATCTCGCACCGGCGCCTTCATGGCGGCGTTGGCGGATATACCGCATCTCAAGGTGTACGCCGGGCAGCCGCGGGATCTCCACGGTGTGGCTATGGGCCCGGGAATTGTGCCGGTGGCGGTGGTCGAGTGGGATCGCCAGGTGATCGCCATGACCCAAGCGGAGGTTGCGGCGGCCCTACTGCAGGGGGAGCCAGGCATTTGGGTGGCCCTGTCGCGCGACGGGATCGCCATCGGGCCGCACACATTGCAGCCGGGCGAAGAGCAGATCGTGGCGCGGCGGGTGAGAGAGGTGCTGGCGCAGTAGCGCGAGTAATTGCGCCTTCACCGCCTGATGGTCAAACCATCATTAACCAAGGTCCACAGCGCTTGCAAGCCTGGTATGCCTGGGAGGGACGTGGTCGCCGCGCGTTTACGCCCGATAATCAAATCACCACTGACGGGGGTACAGCCCATAAGCGAGAGTTGGCGCCAGTCGTGATAGTTTTCGTTGCGTTTAACGCTGCGGGTCAGGGGCGCCACAGCGCGGCCATCCGTATTCATGGTGAAAATATCCGTACCATAAGGGTCAACGTTGCGCGCTGAGATAAAAGCGATCTGACAGGTGTCCTGGCGCCAAAAAGGCACGATGTCAATATCGTCCGGGCCAAATGTCAACTGGGTCTCCGTGTATGGCGACACACCGGGCTTAACTTTGAAGAGGTACCAATTGTGCAACGCGCCGGCGGGGGACGATAGGCCACGGTAACTATTGAAGATGATGTATTGGCCATCGGGTGACCAGGCCGGGTCGGTATCAAACCGGCCGTTAAAGGTTACTCTGCTGATATTGTGGGGCGCGGCGGCGGACATGGTATAGATTTGGATAGCGACCAGCGGCGCCTCACTGGTGCTATCGGCGCCGAACACAATTTGGCTGCCATCCCAGGAAAAGCGCGGATCACCTTCGTTGGACTGGGTGCCGTTAGGGTTCATCATACCTGAGGTCAGATCTTCGAGAATTTGGCCGGTTTGGGGATCCAGGTAGACCAGATCAGTTTGTAGAGAGACATTGGGCACACCGAAATCGCGGACTGCTAAAATCTTTGATCCGTCCGGCGTAAACGATGGCCAGCCATCTATGGCATTGTTATAGGTAACCCGGCGCAGATTCGTGCCATCTGAGCACATGACAAAGATTTCTTCTGAGTAGCGCTCATTTTCATTCAGCCTTTTGGTAAATATAATCTGTTTTTTATCCCAGGACCACTTGGGATAATCGTTGTAGGGCAACCCCAGGTCAGGGATATTCAGCTCTACCTCTTCTGTGCCATCGGCTTTGGCAAGGTAGATGGCGGAGCTGTGCGTCATGGATAGGGGGCGGGCCGAGAAAACGAGTGGCTGCGGCGCCACCTTGGTGCAGTTGGCAGCTTCGGCCGTCCCCATTTGCAACAGGTAAAAAACGCCCAGCAGCATCAATGCCGGCAGCATCAATGCCAAAGCGGGCTTTTTCCAACTTAAGCGCATATACTTTCTCCATCTTACCGCCAGGCTAAAGCGCCGGGCGAGGGCACAAAATGCCCTGTTTATTAGCTAAAAGACCAGATTTAACATATTACACGATATAATTGTTAATGCAAACCAATTATGTCGTGGTGATTGACTGCGGCAGCGGAGGATTGTACAATGGTAGGCGCCGATAATTGCGCCTTGACCGGCGCTACGAGGAGGACCGGAATGCCAAACGGTGCGCCTGCTTTTAACCTCACAGGATCGGACCGCCCCGCGGCGCTCGCCGCTGCCGCCCGGCGCCTGTTCCGCTGCCTGGTGGCGATGTGCGCGGCCCTGCTGGGAGTGTTTCTGGCGCTGAGCGTGGTGCAAGCCCAGGGGGGTGCCCCCCCCGCGCCTCCGGCGCTGACGATTAGCCCGGCCACGGTGACGCTGTCCCGCGGCGAGACGGTCGAGGCGCTGGTGGTGGCGCGCAGCCAGGTGACGGCCACGCTGCAGGGGTTGCAGTTGAGCAGCGTCCCCGCAGGTGGCCTGGCGGTAGCAATCCGGCCGCCCCTGACCTCCACCCTGCTGCCCGGCGCGGCGCTGGTCTGGCGCGTGCAAATTACCCGCACGGGGGAGCGACCTGCCGCCGGGCCGCTCTATCTGCAGCTCGACTACCGCACCCAGGACGGAGTGCCGGGAGTCAGCACCGGCTCCCTGGAGATCCAGGACCGCCTGCCCCTGGAAATGGGCAAGGTAGCCACCGCCTACGTGGAAAGCGCCCTCAGCCAGATCCAGGATAACCAGAGCGGCCTGCTCTATGTGGTGGTCAATAACGTCTCTGCCATGCCGGTGACCGTCACCGGCATCTCCACCGCCGCGCCGGACTTCATCGCGCTGGCCCCCCTGGGAGGTCCCACGAGCGGCGTACGCCTGGAGCCGCAGATGAGCCACAGCTTCCCCTTCAGCGTCACCGCCGGCAGCCAGGTGCGGCCCGGTAAGGAGACACTGCTCTTTGAGGTCGGCCTGCAGTGGGCCGATACTGGGGGAGTGCGCCGCAGCAGCCTGGTGCTGACCCGCCCCCTGACCGTCGGCATCCTGGGACAGTTGGATATCCTGACGGCGCTGGGCTTTACGGCGCTGGGGCTGCCTACGTTATTCCTGGCGCCCGGCTTCCTGGTGCTGATGATCCTACAGATTCTCACCGGCCTGTTCGCCATCGACAAACCCAAGGTGCCGGATATTAAGACGCCGCAGTTCTGGTCGCTGGCGGTGCTCTTCTCCCTGGCAGCAGCCTTTATCTACCCGCTCTTCACCCACAAGAGCTACCTGCAGGTCTACGGCTTGCAGGATATCGCCTTCCTCTGGTCCGGCGCCTGCGCCGCCGGGGTGGTGCTGTTTGCGCTGGGGATCGTCTCCTGGGCCGGCGCCACCCTCCTGCGCGGGACCCTGTTCCCGGGGCTGGCGGCTTCCTGGGGGCGACTGCGGGCCTGGTGGCACGACCGGCAGTTTGTGCCCTCCCGCGGCGACTGGCCGGTAGATGTGCTGTACAAGCTGGCGCGCAACGGGATGCCCTTTGCCGGCCTGCCGGTGCATATCACCCTGGGCAACCAGACGGTGGACGGCTTTGTCATCTCCCCCGACTTGCCCGGCAACCTGGTGTGGGTGGCGCCCGCAGCGCAGCTCCAGCAGTTGGGCGCAGACGCGGCCTACTGGGGAGAGCTGGCCGGCCGGCTGGACGCCGTCAACGAGCCGGGCCCCCTGGCGGAGCTGATCAAAAGTGGCGAGCAGCGCAGACCGCCGCTGCTGCGGGCGAGCTGGGTGCCCAGCGGCGCCCTCACCGGCCCGCGCCAGGTCGATAAGGGGCAGCTCACGACCGCCGGGCAGGTGCCGGTGCGGATGATTACGGGGCCGTGAACCAAGAACCCTATCCACAGATTACGCAGATTTTTCTTTTATTCTAGTTTTTAATCTGTGAAATCTGTGGTTAAGAAATGAGAGGGCGGCGGGCAGTAAACTACACTGCATAGCCAACCCCCTCATATTGGGTAATAGCCTCCATGAGGCTATGTGTGGGCAGGTCCCGTGGTACCGCAGCACCACCCGTACAGTGTACCGATGGCGCCTGGCGCCACAGACGATGCATACCAGCATCCCTTGGTTACCCTATAGTCAACAGTAACTATATCACCAAACTGGAGGGAATACAATGCCCGCCACGGTTACCTATTTGAAGCTCTCCCTGATCTGGGTCGAAGCCTTTCCGGCGCTGGTCGACGGCCCGCTGCCAGCCAACGCCCCGATGGACTTTCTGTGGCACCGCGCCGGGTACGAGGCCCGGTTTAACCAGCTCAGCGCCGCGCCAGGCAGCCTGGTTTTGCCCTGGGCCCGGTCGGTAGGCAGCTATACCCATAACTTCTGGTACCATTACCTGCGCAATCATTCACCGGAGCAGATCAGCGGCGCTGAGAGCTGGGAGCTGCTGGTGCCCTTCCAGACCGGCTTCGACCTCAAGCTCAAAGCCGCCTGGCCGGCGGACCCCGGCGGGGCGGACCCGGCCAAATCCACCTGGGTGACGGTGGATGGCTACTACTATCCCTGGGCGGTGGCAGTGGTGATCGGGATCAATCTGCGGGCGGACCTGCCCCTGGCCGATATGGTGCGGCTGGCCTGCCGCGCCGCCGGCAGCGGCCAGTTCGAGGTGACCCAGGAGGGCCAGGCGCAACGCCGCACGCTGGCGGCCCTGGCGTATGAGCTGCTCGACCGCATGCGCGGGCAGGTTTTCGGCCCGGACGCGCCGCCGGGGGAGGGCAAGGGCACGCCCTTCCGGGTGGCGACGGTCATCAAAGGCAGCCTGGACGACCCCGCTGCCCTGGTGCAGGCGGGAGACGCGGCGCACCATGCGCTGGAGGCGCTGTGCAGCGGCAACGACGAGGCGCTGGACGGGGATTACGAGCTGCACACCCTCGACGAGACCAGGGTGGGGCTGCGGCGCGGCAAGGCCGCCAGTCGGCTTTACGGCCTGGCGCGCGGCCGGGCGGTGTGGATCCCCCACAAATTCACCAGCAGCGTGCTGCGCCACTCCCTTAGCTGCTACCACGACAACCTGACCCTGGTATCGCTGCAGACGGAGAGCCTGTGCGCTCTGCTGGAGCTGGCCGCCGCGCACTTGCAGCAGCACCCCGGCCAGGGCTTCCCCCTGGCGGCCATGGACCAACTGGTGCCCGCCGCTGCCGGCCTGCTGGGCCGGCTCTACGGCGCCGCGGAGGACACCTACCGCTCCGCCAGCCCGCCGCAGCAGATGCGCGACAACCACTACGACACCGCCATCGACGCGGTGCGCACCAGCTACGGGTGGGGGAAGCTGGGCTAAAGGTTATGATGCCTGTTGAACAATTTTGTAAATTGTTCGGGCAATATGATGGAATCCGCCACATTATACCTGAGCATTCGCTGATATTTTTAGGCAAATCGCAAATTTCCTGGTAAGCTTAGGGGATGACACCAGAACTTACCATTACCACTGAACGGATAGATGATTTTCCGCTGCTTATGGAAACTATGCAGCGGCTGGGGTTGCCGGAGATAATTGACGGGCAGATGAAGCGGCATGGAGGGCAGCAAGGGTTGAGTTGGGGCTGGATAGGAAC